>JACQGG010000155.1 GCA_016199665.1 Acidobacteriota bacterium
CACGTCCAGGCCCTGCGTCTGCAGAAACGATGACGACGCCCAAGAAAACTTTCGCAAATTGTTCCGCCACCCGGTTCTTAGATCCCGAAAGCGATGCTCCATCACGAAAGACTGGATGTCCAGGTGCGAGAGGGTAAGGAGCTGTTGAATCGAATCGTGTGCATGCTTACCAAGCTGATCCGCTTTTAACAGAATGAGTCGTCGAGGTGTTCGAGCGGCGTTGACCCGGGCGTGGGTCGTTGTCGTGATCGTGCGCGTGGGCGGAGTCGTGGGCGACCAGTGTTTGCGGCAGCCCGAACACTTTCTTGCACCACAAATTAGGGCCCCCCCTTCGCGTTCATCCGCGTTCATTTGCGGCTGCTGCTTGATATACTGACTTTTGACACTGGAGGCAGCAGCGCTGATTCTGTGAGCCGCAAGACGATCGTCAAGCCCATCCCTGCAACCACGCACGGACGCTATCTGCTCGAAATTCCCGAGAGGCCCGGGCCTCATCCGCTTCTCATTGGATTTCATGGGTATGGAGAGAATGCCGAAGTCCACGCGGGTCACCTGCGGAAGATTCCCGGCAGCTCGGAATGGCTTGTGGCAGCGGTGCAGGCGTTGCACCCGTTTTATGACAGAAAATCCGGCGGCGTCGTCGCAAGCTGGATGACGCGAGTCGACCGCGAGTTCGCCATTCGAGACAATGTAGATTATGTCGCCCGCGTGGTAAGCCAAATCGGCAGGGATCAGGAGCTGTGTGGCCGGTTGGTCTACGCAGGTTTCTCCCAGGGGGTTGCCATGGCATATCGCGCCGCCGCCTACGCCGGCCATCCCTGTCACGGTCTGGTGATATTGTGCGGGGATATCCCCCCCGATTTGAGGGCCGATCCATCCCTCAGGCTTCCGCCCGTGCTGGTTGCACGCGGTCGCAACGACGATTGGTACACGCAGCAAAAGATGGACTCGGATATCGAATTCCTGGCGTCCAGAAAGGTTCCTGTGGAAACCCTCGTCTTCGAAGGGGGACACGAATGGACGGCCGAATTCGTTCAGGCGGCAGACTCCTTTCTGCATTCAGTGGCTTCGCGCTGAAACAGACGTTGCGTGCGCCTCACCAGAGTACCCTGCGGGAATAGGACGGGTAGATCCCGGTCGTGATTGAAAGCAGAACAAAAATGGGGCAACCCGAAAACTCTCTACTATTGACCGCCGACGACATTCCCTAGACCCCCATGATCTGCAGCGCGATCTCGCGATCACGGGGGCGGTTGTCAAAGTCAACCACGACGATCTGCTGCCAGGTTCCCAGACGCATCGCTCCTTTGACGATCGGGACCACCAGCGACGGCTTGAGCAGCGAGGCCCGCACATGGGAGAAGCCGTTGCCGTCGTGCCAAGTCTGCTCGTGGTGGTAGCTGCGGCTTGCGGGCGCCAGCTTGTCAAAAAGTTCTTCCAGGTCTTTGACCAGCCCCGGCTCATACTCGACGGTCGTCACGCCGGCCGTTGACCCAACCACAAACACGGTCACCGTTCCGCTTTGGATTCCACTTTTGCCCACCTGCTCTGCCACCCTGCCGGTAATGTCAATAATGTGGCACACCCCGCGCGTCTTGAGCCGGAGAGTATAGTCCGCGACGATCATGAGGCCTAAGTATACCTTTCGAGGGACTGCGCAGGCGTTGCGCCCTCGGGGGCTCCTGCTGTGTTGATGGACCTTCAACCCAGGGGGGCCTGGGTTTGCTATATCCCCGGCTGGCTCGCGGCCGGTACAGGCGGCGCGGAGCCGGCAGGCGCAACCCCGGCAGTCAAGTCGCGGCGGCTGGGGCGGAGCTTGTTGAAGTCGGCGCCGGAAATTACGTAGTACCAGTCGGCAAAGCGTCTTTGCAGTTCCCGCGCCAGGTCGGATCCCTTCTTGTCGGGCTCCTTCCCCGGTTCGGCATACTGCTTGGCCAGCGCTTCGTTGTAGCCGGCCGTGATGAAGAGATAGCGGCGCTCGCTGGCAGAAGATCCGCTTTCCTTGGAACCTGACCCGCCGCCGGCAGAGGCGGCCGCGGAACCTGAAGCCACCTCACCGAACCGGAGCGTGTACTGCACCCCTTTGGCGCTCTCGACACCGATCTCGCCCGCATTGGAAAGGAGCTGGCCCGGGGGAATGATGAAGAATCCTTTCTGTCGGAGCGACATAATCGATTCGGCTGAGACGCGGATCCCCTGGTCCGTTTTAAGGTCCTGAGTCAGGTTGTCAGGCTTTGGCTGGACATCCACGATCCGGAGGCCGGTCAACGCCAGCGCCAAATCCATGGTCTTGCTCTCGTTGAGCTTGCCACCCCCGCTCATGGACCACTTCCCATCCTTGTCGCGCGTCAGAGTCATCCGCTCCACCCCTTCCAGCTTTCCCTCCATCTCGTTTATTGAATACTTGTTGATGGTCACCTTGCGGATTTCCGGCGACGAAAGTTTAAGCAGATCGGTTTCGATCCAGTCCTCAAAACGGGCCGAGACGTCTGCATCCGTTTTGACGGTGTAGACGCGCCGCTGGCCCGGAATCCGAATGTAGCGGTAAAAGCCTTTTCCCTCTTCAACTTCCTTGCCCACGATAAAGTCGGCCAGCACCGCTCCTTTGCCGTCCCGCAGGGTGACGCGCTTGCCCCGGCCCACGAGGCCCGCCCCCTGGTCAAAGGGATCGACCACTCCACACGAGGCGTGATCTTCAACGCGATCGGAAACGACCTTGTCCTTACGCAATTCCATCAGGGCGGCTGCTGTGCTCGCAAGCCGTGTCTGCGCGTCCGCCGGGTAACCGTAATGCGATGGAATCGACCACTTATTGTTCTTGAACTCGACCTTCAGCGGTCGCGCCGTCGCGGTCGCCTCATCGTAGTCGACCACCTCGATGACTTTGGGCGCCTGCGGATCCTTGAATTCCGGATAGAAGAACTCCCCCTGATCGGAGAACACTTCGGGCGTGACGCTTCCGGGATCTACCACAACGGCCGCCAGAACAAGCAGGCACGCTGTGGCGCAAAAAACGGCTGTCTTGGTCAACTCAGTCATAAGCAATCAATCTTGAGAAAAGTTCGCCGCTCTTGAAACGAAACTTGACAACTGACAACTAACAACTGAACGGCGACACTGACGGCTGATACCTGACCACCGGCGGCTGGTTGTCAGTTGTCAGTACCCAGCCTCCCACGGCCTTCCCAACACTGCCGCCTCAACCGCTCAGCGCTTCCCTCCGGTTGACGATGCGGTCGGCCAAGACTCCAATCTTTTCTCTTCGAAGCCGGCGCAGGGAAACCCACAGAAACAGCGCAAAGGCCGGAACCGGCGGCAGCGCCACCGCCAGAATCTTGATCGTGTTCTGAATCCGACGGATCGAGGCTTCCATGTCGGCGCGGCTTCGCTCGATGAAGCGCTCCTTTTCCTCTTCAATGTTGGCGCGCGCCACCGCCAGCCGGCGATTCTCAACACTCTCCTGGCTGGTCAGCATGATCTGCTTGGTCTGCTCGTCCAGATCGGTTCGCTTTCGCAACTGCTCCACGGACTTCCCAAGCCGGTCCTGCGCCTCCTTCAACCGCTGCTCCGCCGTCTTCTCCGCGTCCTGCATCTCTTTGACGCGCCGCTCCTCATAGACTTTGGTTCTCGCCTCCACTGCCTCCAGCGTGCGATGCCGAGGCCGTCGTTTCCGCAACGCGATAAAAGACTCATCCCCCGCCAACTGGTCCACGACATTGAGCAGAAACGTCACGTTGTCAAACTGAAGATTCTCCAGACCGGCCCGCCGCATCTGAAAGAACTGCTCTCCCATCATGTCGGCATCGGCGATGATAATGGCGTTGACCGGATCCCCGCCCGGCGCGGCCCTCACCCGGGCTGCAAGCACATAGCTGTTGCCGTCAGGCACGTGCGGCACCTTGGAGGACATGTCAATCCCAAACAGCGTATCCTGCACCACTCTTCCCCATTCAATCGATCCGGATTCCTTGCCGGTCTGGATCAGCGGCGTGAATTGCACTTTCCGCCCCTGAATCGGTTTCAAAAATCCGGGGTCGATCATCACCACTTCCTGCAGGCCGGAAGAGATCAGCTCGGCCTTGTTAAACGGCATCGGCCCCTTGTTGCCGGCGCCGACAAAAATGACCTCCGGGGGCAGCGTGCGGAACTGGGGATGGGGATTGTATTTGTCCCAGGCGACTTTATCCTTCAGCCACTCGACTCCCACGGCATCCATCAGCGGCTTGACGTCGGCAGGCTGGCGTGGCGGCTCCTGCGTCATCGGGTTGTAAGGCATCTGCTGCGGCGACAGCATCGGGTTGAAAACAGGCAGCGGATCCACCATCACCAGGATCGGCTTTCCCTTCCTGGCATACTGCGTGAGCTGGGCGACCTCGCCCGGTTCCAGGGTCGAAGGCTGCACTGCCATGAGAACGTCCAGGTCGTCCGGATAATCCACGGCGGGCGACACTTGCACCACGTCATACTGCTTGCGCAGCTCAGCCACGATGGACCATTCAGGGGTTCGGTTCCGGGTGGCAAAATCGTAACCGCCAAACACATTGGCGGCCGTCTGCAGGACGCCGATCTTCTTGCGACTGGCGCGAGAGACGACCCGAACCGAGCGCATCAGCTCGTATTCAACCGGCAGGCCGGGATCAAAAAACGGAATCACGAATTCCTCGGAACCGCTGTTGAAGGCAACACCCAAATAAATTTCGGTGGGGCCGCCGGGCGCCTGTCGAGAAACAGGAACCGGCCGGGCGCTGATATTGAACTTTTCCTGCGCCTCCCTGGCCTCGGGTGTGTACTTCTCGGTTGTGACCCGGTGAACATGGATGCGCCCTTTCCCCAGCCCCTCGAATTCCCGCAACATGGCGACGATGTTGTTGCGCGTCTGAACATAATCGCGGGGTACCTCCGAGCTCAGGTGGGCTTGGATGAAAACAGGCCGCTTCGGATCAAGGCCCTGAATCAGCTTTCGGGTCTGGTCCGATAGAGAATGAATCCGTTCCGCGGTGACGTCAAGGCGACCCCCAATCCGGCCGGCAAGAATGGTCACTCCCGCCAGGCCCACGACCAGCGCCACGCCTCGGACCAGATAATGCCGGCCCAGCCGCACCGTCCCCTTGCCGGTGGGCCAGTGGCGCCGCCCCAGAATTGCCACGTTCAAATAGAGCACCGAGGCGGCGAACAAAACGAAATACAAGACCGACGACAGGCTGATAACGCCGGTTGCAAAATCCTCGAACTGCTGCAGCAGGGAAAGTCCCTCGACGACTCTGCGGGCCCGGCCGGACAACAGGGCGTCGGCGTCGTCAATGAACACCGGCGTCGCGCAAAGCAGCGTGCCCGCAATAAAGGCAATCGTCAGGTTTTCCGTCAACAGCGAAGCAAGCATTCCCAGAGCCAGCAGCGCCGCGCCCATCAGCGCGTAGCCCAGGTAGGTGGAAAGCATCAGGCCCCAATCCGGGCTTCCCAGCCAACTGAGTACCACTACATGGCTGAGCGAAAACAACAGCGCCACTCCGAAAATTGCCAGCGTCGCAAGATACTTCCCGATCACAATATCGGAGTCCGTGGCGGGAAGGGTCAGCAGCAGCTCATCGGTGCCGTTCTTGCGTTCCTCCGCCCAAATGCTCATGGTGATGGCCGGAATGAAAAACACCAGCAGATAAGGCATCAAACCATTGAGCGGGTCGAGATTGGCCAGGTTGCCGGCAAAGAACCACTCCTGCCAGAATGCGGCAATGGCGCTCAAGAACACAAACAATGTAATGAAGACATATCCGGTCGGACTGCTGAAGTAGCTGATCAGTTCCCGCTTGAGAATGGCCCTTGGAATCTTCCAGCGTTTCTCCATACGATGATCCCTCAACTCGCCGGCTCTCCCCGCCGCAAACTCGCCGACCCGCTGCCTGCGCTTTCCGCAGAACCCCCCGCGCCGGGGTTCCCTCCGGACCCGGACTCCGGGTCCCGCGTTCGCGAGAACGCTTCGTCCGACTGTTTTCTGGTAAGGCGGTAGAAGGCCTCTTCGAGAGGCTGACCGCCGGCCATCTCACCCGGAGTGCCGTCGAAAACCAGACGCCCTTCGTGGATCAGGATCACTCGATCCGCGACCGCTCCCACTTCCTGGAGGATGTGCGTGGAAATGAGAATCGTCTTGGTTCTCCCCAGTTGCCGGATCAGGAGACGCACATCATGAATCTGGTTGGGATCCAACCCGCTGGTCGGCTCGTCCATAATAAGAATATCGGGCCGGTGCAGCAGAACCTGAGCCATCCCGACTCGCTGCCGGTAACCCTTGGACAGCTTATGGATGCTCTTTTCAACTACCGCCTGCAGACCGCACTGATCCACCACGGCGTCAACCGCCGCCTTCAGCCTGCCATCAGAAAGGCCCCGAGCCTCGCCATAGAATCGAAGCAGTTCCAGAGGGGTCATCTCGGGATAAAGCGGGCCGTTTTCAGGAAGATAGCCGAGGCGGGCGG
Source organism: Acidobacteriota bacterium (assembly GCA_016199665.1). GTDB lineage: Bacteria > Acidobacteriota > UBA6911 > JACQSX01 > JACQSX01 > JACQSX01. The sequence continues at coordinate 6,471 of JACQGG010000155.1, forward strand.
TAGCCGCCAGCTTGTCAGTCAGGACGTCGTGTCCGGCGATGCGAGCGACCCCTTCGCTTGCAGAAAGGTAGCCGGTGAGGATTTTCAGGGTCGTCGACTTGCCGGCGCCGTTCGGTCCAAGGAAAGCGGCAACCTGACCCTTCGGGACCGCGAAGGAGACGTTCCGGATGGCGGCAAAATCTCCGTAATACTTGCTGAGGCCAACCGCCTCAATCATCGGGGAAGCGCTAAACTCTGCCATAGCATTCTTCTAACCCCTTTGGACGACAAAATGCCTTTTCTTTTACGATACCAAAATAGCAGCGGTTCCAGAATCCTGTCTGCCGGCCCGCCCGTCCCGCATTTCGCCATTCTTAACACTTGTTTTGCAACTGTCAACCCCGCCTCAATTTCACAAAGTTACTTCTTGCCGGATGCGAGTCTTTGCGAGAAAACCCAGGGCATGAGTTCCGGTTCCCTAAAAACCCGATTCCAGATATCGTGATCCGCCCCTTTGTATTCCGAATATCTTGGCTTGCCTCCGGCCTGCCGGATGGCTGCAACGATGTTGCGCGACTGCTCGACACTGACCGAACGATCCTGATCTCCGTGGAAGGCCCAGATCGGTACGTCGACAATCACCGAAGCCCGGGACGGATCGCCCCCTCCACAGATGGGAACCGCCGCAGCGAACATCTTCGGATAGGCGATGATCATCGCCCACGTCCCAATGCCGCCCATGGACTGACCTGCCAGGTACACGCGCCCGCGATCAATGTTGTATTCCTTTTCGAGAGAATCGATGATTTTCACCACAAGCTCCAGCTCCGGGGACGGCTCCCATGAATCGGGCTGGTGCCAGGAGTCGCCTTGAGGGACGAGCACAAAGCAGGGATACCTGGCCTGGTTTTCAGGCTTTGTCCAAATGTGGCTACCGGTCTGGTTATCCTCTGAAATCTGCATGCGGTTGTCCGAGCCGCGGCCCCCGCTCCCGTGCAGCCAGACCGCCAGGGGATACTCGCGCCGGCGATCGTAATTTCTGGGGACAAAGAGGCGGTAGGGCATAGCCTGGCCCGCTGCTGTCCGATAGGTTCGCGCCAGAAAAGGCGTGGAGCCGCTCTCCGCCAGGCACTGACCGGCCGGCAACGCCGCTGATGCAAAAAACAAACAGCAGATCGTACGCATCCTCTCCAGTGGGGTCCGCTCGCCCTGTTTGGTCACTGTCCCGCTACCGGTATAGCCGCATTGGCAATGCTGAATTCTACCTCTCTTGGCGGCGAGTTTTGTTTCAAAAATTCAATCAGCCGCTTCCTTCAGTATCATCCCCGGCGTATCCTTGTGCACTGGAAGGGATGGGAACCCGAAGCATGAATTGGATCGCAGGCAAGCCGCACCCGCAAGCGAGAGTTGCGCCATGAAGAACCTGGCTTTTTCCGGCCCTCAGACTCATGGCCCGCGGCCCGGGTGGAGAAGGCTGCCGTTGATGCCGGCTCTTAAGCTGCTCTTGATTGCCGCGGTGGCGGCGGCTGCCGGGCAGTCGATTTCGCGCCGGCAGGAACCGGCCCAGGGCTTGTCGGCGACGGAGTTTTCGCGGATGATCCGTGAGTTTTCCGAAGAGGGCGGATACTTCCACTCGGACAACTTCACGTCCAACGAGACCTCCTATCTGCAAGTCGCGGACAAACTGCAGCAACTCGGCGCTTCCAGGGGGGCCTATATCGGCGTGGGACCGGAGCAGAATTTTACCTATATTGCCAAATTGCGCCCGCGCATCGCTTTCATTGTGGATATTCGCCGCCAGGCGATGATCCAGCACTTGATGTTCAAGGCCCTGTTCCATCTTTCACCCACGCGCACCCAGTTTCTTTCCCGCCTGTTGAGCAAGCCTTTGCCCCAGAACAACGCTCCTCCGGCCGACGCTTCAGTCGACCGACTGCTCACCTTCTTCGACAGCCTTTCCGGAGAGGACCTCGCCTATGCAGCCAACCTGGCCGGGATTCGTAAAGCTATTCGGGAAGACTTCAGATTCCCGCTCTCGGAGCGGGATCAGGTAAGCCTGGCGTATGTATATCGACATTTTCGCAACGAAGGGCTCAACATCGCGTACGAAGCGTATGGCTGGTCGGGCAGCTATTATCCGACTTTAAAGGATCTGATGACAGAGACGGACATTCACGGAAAACCGGGGAACTTCTTGGCCAGCGAGGAAGATTATGAATTTGTGCGGGGATTGCACGAGAAAAACCTGATCCTCCCGCTGGTGGGGGATTTTGCGGGAACCAAAGCGCTGGCGGCCGTGGGGGATTACCTGCGGAAGAACCACTTCACCCTGACGGCCTTCTACACGTCCAATGTGGAGCAGTTCCTTTTTGACAGCAGATCGTTTGCGGCCTTCGTTGGCAACGTTCGAAGGCTGCCCATCGACAACCGAAGCCTCTTCGTCCGCTCCGTCGCCGGAAGCCGTTACCATCCGGCGCGACTGCCCGGGCACCGGTCGGCCACGCTGCTGCAGCAGATCACGGTCTTCCTGCAGGACTTTGACGAGGGGCGCTATCCACGATATCGTGATTTAATCACCACGCACTACATCGCGGCCCAGGCTCCCTAGCGTCGCTGTCCCCGACTCAACGCATCAATAGTATGGATCAGTGGTAATCGGTTCAGGTGTGACAAACTGCAGTGCTTTTGTCACCGACTCATAGGCATCAATCTTTCCCCTGCCCCACCGGTTGCTGCCGCCCTGGGGGATCGTTCCCGTATTGGTGTCCTTTACTCCCGTGGTGTCAAAGATCGACCTGACCTGATCGGCGGTAAGGGTGGGGCGAGCCTGCAGCATCAGCGCAACGATTCCCGCCGTCATAGGCGAGGCCATCGAGGTCCCCTGTTGGGACGCGTAGCGGCCGGTGCTTGAGTTGTCCGGACCCAGTACCAACTCGCCAAACTTGTCTCCGCCCTCGTCGTAGCCCTCATCGGTTATCTGCACCGCCGAGATGATTACGTTGCCCGGCGCGGCGATGTCCGGCTTGACCCGCCCATCCAGTGTTGGCCCGAGGCTGGAGAAAGGAGCGATCTCCCCCAGGGCGGCGGGGATCGGAATAGACACCGGCTGCCCCGCAAAATTCGTGTACTCATTCTTTGTTGTGAAAGCGCCTACTGTTATGACGCTTGCCGCCGTACCTCCGATCTCGCCCACCGTGTAATCGGTGTCTCCTGCCGCGAATGGCCCGCCGTCACCGAGATTGACGAATGCCGCCCCCGAGCCCGTTCCATGATTCCACGCGTGAACGGTGGTGCCCGCCCCGGTGACAAACAGGGCGACATTTTGAGAGGTCGCGTTGTTCAGCTCAACCATGATGTTCGGCCTTTGGTTGGTCGCAGATGCGGCCACCGAAGTCACCTTATAAGCCACCGCCTCGGAGCCGACGTTCAAGGCCCCCTCGGATGTATTGTCTGGACTGGAGGAGAAAGATTGTGTTTCAGCCAGCGTCGTGCCGGAGGCATCGACAACCTTGAGCGCGACGCCAAAGGCGGAATTGGGCGAACCCCACAGGTCAACGGCTCCCGTCCCCTTCTGAGGCTCATCGCCCTCAAACTGGACCAGGGTTCCAACCGTTCCGCCGGAGTCCCCGAAGCGCGAGGCCAGGTGGAGCCGGGTGCTGCCTTCGTTCCCCGCCGCGCCTACAAGAATTTTTCCCGGTCCTGAGAGGCGATTGAACCCCTGATCCTGCAACGATGTCCCGTCGTGGGGCCCAATGTGGGTCCCCAGACTCATGTTGATCGCCGCGGGCTTGTTCACAGACGCCGCATAATCAAAGATGTACTTGGCCGCGTCGGTCACGGCGCTGGCGCCGCCACCCAGTTCAATGTAAACAATTTCCGCTTCGTAGGCCACTCCCCTGAATTGATCCCCCTGGGTGTTCCTGCCCGATCCGGTCGCGATCCCGGTCACATGGGCCCCGTGGGAGCCGTGGCCGGTACTCGCCAGGGCGGCAATCGAGGCCGGGTCTGAGTACTCGGCCCCGTAGCTGTAGCCGCTTGGCGGAGTTCCGGTCCCGTCCTGATGCCAGACTCTGGAGATGCGAAGCCTGCCGGTCTCATCCTGAAAGGTAGGATGAAGCAAATCCATTCCGGTATCTATGACCCCCACGACCACGCCCGCGCCTGTAAACGCTTTGGGCAAATTAAGGCCGGCGTGCACCGATGCCACCTTTGTCTCCCTGCGAGCCGCATCCAGTTTCACCCCGATCGCGGAATCGATGGCGATGTAGGCGATCCCGTCGAGCGCTCCCAGCGGCTCCAGCGACTCCACAGGAATGATCCCCGTCCAGATATTCCCAACCTGGGAATTAACTGTCACGCCGAGGCGCTCCAGATCCCCGGCCCTGACCTCTGATTCGATGACCTGGATCATCCCGTGGACCACGTCTCCGCCGGGCGCAGCTTTCACGAGAAACTCGCTTCTCACTGACTCTGACAGGGCCAGCGGTCCGCCCGTCTTTTGTTGAACATCCCGGGCGGCGCGCACCTCCGCCAAAAAGCTGCGCGTAAACGCAGAGTACTGCGCCGCGGCAGAGGCGCCCGGCGTCAGCAGCGAGAAAAGAATCGAAAAAAGAATAACGAAAAGCAAAAGCCGTCTCACGTTTTATAACCCTCCCAATTCAAAGAATCACCGCGCTGACCGGGCAACCGCTTCAGGCCCCATCGTTCCTGAAACTTGTTAGAGTTACTCACATGCCGGCCAGCAAGCAAGTACCAATATAGTACAGGTTAGGTAGATCTTACAATTACTGGTACTGGCATCACTGGCAGGAAAAGTAAACTTGCCCTGCAGGCAAAAGCAGCTTACCCCCTTTTTCTTCTTAGGCTGAGAAAATTACCTCACCGCTGCCCGTCTTGCCCCGCACTTCTCACAAATTTTTCACCCGCAAAAAGTTTCTGAAAAATCCCTTCATTCAGCTAGAATGACCCAAAACTCACAGGGGAGGTCCGATGCCCAGGATCACCGAACTGCACGTCAATGGCGACAAGCGGCGCATTGACGCCAACGCGGAGCGAAGCCTTCTGAGCGTCCTGCGTGACGATCTCAATCTGACGGGAACCAAGTACGGTTGTGGCGAAGGGCAGTGCGGAGCCTGCACCGTTTTGATCGACGGGCAGGCGCGGCGCTCCTGTTTGACTTCGATGGGAGCAATTGCGGGCAGGCAGATTCAGACGATTGAAGGCCTGGAGTCCCAGGGTCGATTGCATCCTCTCCAGGAGGCCTTCCTGGAGGTCGGCGCCCTGCAGTGCGGCTATTGCACCGCAGGGATGATTATGTCTGGAGTTGCTCTGCTCTCGAAGAATCCCAACCCATCCCCTGCGGAGATCCTTCGTTTCATGGAGGGAAACATCTGTCGCTGTGGCACGTATTCGCGCATTGTCTCCGCCATCCAGCGAGCGGCAAGATCGAAAAGCGGACAGGCTCCCTCAACCCAGCGGATGCAGCCGGATCCAGCAGACAACCAAAGTCATGAGGTCAGTCAAGCGGGGGGTTCGAGCCGTGGTTGAGAATTCAGATTCCAGGTCACCGTCGGAACCGGAGCGCTGCGAACTTGAGCCGGAACGCTACGAGCTTCGCGCCGGGCCGTCGTACCGGTTTGAGCTGGACCGGCGCTCCTTTGTCAAAGTTCTGGGCGGCGGCATTCTGGTGACTCTCGCCCTGCGCGACCTGCGCGCGCTTCAGGAATCGGGCGGCGGGCCGGGCCGGTCCAATAACAGCATGCCGGCGGAGCTGGGCGCCTGGCTTCACATCGGACAAGACGGAATTGTGACCGTTTACACAGGCAAGACTGAAATCGGTCAAAACATCCGGACTTCTCTGGCTCAAGTCGTCGCCGAGGAGCTCGGCG
>JACQGG010000158.1 GCA_016199665.1 Acidobacteriota bacterium
GTCTAGGGATCATGGAGTTAAGTATACCGCAGCTGGCTCCAAAAAGAGAGTCTCTGCGAGATATGCAGCGATCTTTTGAGCTCGGCTATGTGGCGATTTCTTCGAGCTCGCTGACGACGGACTTCGGTCAGGATTTTTGAACCGATAAGTTGTAAACACGCTCCCATCATGAGGAGCGAAGGAGAGTTGACTCCTTCCCGGGGGATCTGTGGAAGCCATCCAGGGCGCCAGTCAACATCGAAGCCGGCCAGACAGCTTGAGGATTGGCGCCTGGCCAACAGATCCGTTCCCCGCCTGCCCGGAAACGGATAAAATCGGCAACGTCGAGCCGCTAACGATGGAGGAGAAATGTCAAATTATCTTGAGAGCGCGATCGTGAGACTTGCGGTGATGCTGTGTGCGTTTTTGCCCGTTCTGGCCGACACGGAGTTCAGGGTCAGCCGGATGACCCGTGACGACGTGCCACTGGGGAAGGGTCAATGCGACATTCGGCTGCGGATTGACAACGAAGCGGAGGTCAGCGTCCGCGGCGACCGGGTCGGCATCCGGACCATCAGCGGGCGCGAAGGTCGCGACGCCGGATCGGAATGCAATGAACCGCTCCCCGCCGGCGACATCGAAGGTTTCAACTTTGAGGTCCGGGACGGCCGGGGAGAGATAGTCCTGCTGTCGGAGCCTTCGCGCCGCAACGGCTTTCACGCGATTGTCAGGATTCGCGATAAGGACGGAGGCGAGGGGCGATATCATTTTCGATTGAGCTGGCGGATGAATGGCGGAGGGCGCCGCTCCGGCTCCAGGCCCGGCGATGACCGCGGCGACAGGCGCGGGGGCGGTTCTTCGGACCTGTCTTCCGCGATCGAAGCGTGCCGGGGCTCAGTCTCCGAGAGGATCTCCGCTCAATATGGGTACGACGACGTTGACATCCGCAATGCCCGCGCCGACAACGGCCCCGGGCGGAACGACTCCATTGTGGGTGAGGCGGCGGCGATCGGCCCGCGTGGGCGCGCCATCGCCGCTTTCACGTTTGTCTGCCGCGTCGATTTTAGCTCCGGGCGAGTGCGAACGGTCGACGTGAGGCGGCGTTAGCTCCCTTACTGTCGCGGTTCGGCCACCAGCGAAGTGAGTTTTCTGGTCGGCGCCGGCTGGCGCGCCAGTATGCCACCGGCAGTACAGGGTCCAGGAGCCTCCATCCCGCCCGGTTACGCCGGCTGTGAAGATCCTGCCATTCCGTCTGTCGGACTTTGTATACTGTATCTTGCCCGATTTCGCGCCGCAGCCAGGCATTTAGCCAGGACTCGCTTTGCGGATCGGCAGTCATCTGAATGAAAAGACTCATTCTTCTACTGACCCTGGCCATTGCGACCGCGCCTTCCCCGGCGCAGCGGCGCCTGCAGGGGCCTCCCCCGGAACTGGAAAAAAAAGTCCTGCTGGAACGCCTCAGCCGTTCTTCGGAAAAGCCGTGGCAAATGGAATGGGATGAGACCACACAGCGCGTTCGACAGTTACGATCCGGGTTGTACCGCGCAGGCCGCGGACTTGCGCGGGAGGCGGCGCGGCGCTTCGTCCAGGAGCAGTCCGGGCTGCTTGACCTTCCCGCAAGCACGCAGTTGATGGCGATTGATGAAAAGGGCAGCCGACTCGGGACGCACGTTTGGTTTGAGCAGCAACTGCAGGGAATTCCAATTTATGGATCGCACGTTTCCGTTCACCTGGATCCCCAGGGTCGGGTGTTCTGGGTCAACAGTCAGGTGGCATCGACAGACCGGATCAGCAACCGGCTCCAGGTGACCGAAGATCTCGCCCGACTGCTGGCGATCGAAGATGTGAAGCCGGATCTGTCCACTCTGCGAGGTCCGGTTCAGTCACGGCTCTATCTGGCGTCCCGCCCCCAGGATCTCCGCTATGTCTGGAATGTGCTGATTCCAGCCAATGAGCCCCTGGGCGACTGGAGCTATCTGGTGGATGGCGAGTCGGGGGAGGTCCTGGAGAAGTCCAACCTGCTGCAGTTTGCCCGCGGCCGTGTGTTCTATCCGAACCCGGTTGTGACCCTGAAGGATCCAACGCTGCGGGATCCGGACGCACAGGATACGGGGGATAAGCCGACCACAGCAGAGGCCAACTGCGATGCCACGGCGGTGCCCGGGGGCGCATACCGCGACGTGGAATTGACCGGGCTGGCGCCGTCGGGTCTGTTGGACGGTGAGTTTGTCACGACCGGCGGAAAAAACGTTCCGCTCAGCACCCGCGCCAAAGGCGATCCAAACTTTGTGTACAGCCGGTGTGATTCGCGCTTTGACGAAGTCAACGTCTACTACGCGATCGACTCGATCCAGCGCTACATCCAGCAACTGGGATTTCGCAGTGTGAACAACCGCTCCATTCCAGTCAACGCAAACGGAGTCATCAATTTTGGCAGGAGCCAGGACCAGTCCTTCTACAGCCCTGAAACTGGGGAGCTCGTCTTCGGGCTGGGGGGGATCCACGACGCTGAAGACAGCGAAATTGTGGTGCACGAGTACGGCCATTCAATTCAAGACAACCAGGTCGCGGGGTTTGCCCGATCCAATGAGTCGCGGTCGATCGGCGAGGGGTTTGCCGACATCCTGGCGGCGCTGTTCTTCGTTCCCTACTCCGGCGGGTTTCACGACGAGCTTGTGGGAGAGTGGGACGCCACGTTCTACGACCGCGTCAATGCGATTCCCAGGCTGAGAACGGTCGCCAGCGCCCGGACATTTGCCGACTATGATCCGAGCGGAGATGTGCACCGAAATGGAACGATCTGGGCGGCCTGCATCTGGGACTTTTTTCAGCGTCTCGGAGCCACACTGCAGGCGCGCGATCTGGTCCTTAGAACTCTTCTGGAAAGCCAGTTCCTCTATCGCACCGATGAGTCTTTTGCGGAAGCCGCGCAGGCTTTGATTACTGCGGATGAAAAATTAAGCGGCGGCGCCAATCGCGACCTCCTGACCCGGATCTTCATCGAAAGAGGAATCTTCCGCGACAACTCCCGGCTGCCCGCGGCGCAGCTCCGGGAAGCGGAGCCCAACAATACCCTCGCCGCCGCACAGGCGCTGACTGAAAGCCTGCATGTCATCAGCGGCGAGATCAGCAGCGCGAGCGATATCGACTATTACCGCTTTCCGGTTCGCTCCAACCAGCTTTATGTGATCGAAGTGTACGCCAGGCGATTGTCGCCTCCTTCGCCTCTGGATTCAATGATGGCCGTGCTGGACATAAGCGGCAATCCGGTGCCGAACAGCGGCGGCGGGTTTCTGGAGAACGACGACATTGCAGACGGTGTCTTGCAGGATTCGCGGATTCTGTTCGCCGGCAGCACGGACGGCAATCTGCTGCTTCGCGTTTCGTCGTTTCGATCCGAAACACGCGGCTCTTACGTTCTGCTGGTCTATCCAACCCAGAATGCATTGCGAATCCCGCGGGTTTCGTCAAGCCCCGGGGGCGCGTTTACCGGCATGGCTTTTGCCAACGCGGGCTCGGCGGAGGCCATTGTCGGTCTGATACTGCTGGATGACAACGGACAGATCGTGAACGCGGAAAATCCGCGGCTGATCTCGCTGGGCGCCGGCAAACAGATCGCCTTGCTGGACTCGGAACTGTTCGGATACCGGGCGCCGGCGTCGGGCTGGCTGGAGGTACACAGCAATTCGGCGAATGTAAGAGGATATTTCCTCTATGGGAGCGGCAACACTCTGCTGGGGGCAGATGCGATCGCATCGACATCCACGGAATCGCTCTTTCTGCTGGCGGGGGCCGGGGCGACGGCAACGAGCTTCCCGTCGTCGACGCTGGAAACCGAGATTAACCTGGTAAACCCCAACGCCGCGCCCGCCAGTGTCCAGGTAACCGTTTACAACTCTCTCGGTCAGGTTGTCTTGTCCCAGCCGGCGACGATTCGCCCTTTCGGCCGGCTGCAGAAACTGCTTTCTGACTGGGTCAAGACGCCCCTGTCGACCGGGTACGTGAGGATTCGCAGCGACCGTCCGCTGACGGGTTTTGAGGTTCACGGGGATCAGAGAAAGACCGGCCTGCGCCTGCGCGCCATCAGCGAGGTCGCCGAAGTGCTGTACGTTCCCCACTTTGCTGAAGCCCCGGCCGGTGGCGACGTGCGCCTGTTTACCGTGCTCAATCTGGTCAATCCCACCGCACAGCGTATTCAGGCTACCCTTACGGCCCTGACCGATTCGGGGTCCCCGGTTGAAGATCTAAGAGCCCGGCAGGTTGCGCTGGAACCAGGTCAGTCTTTGGAGGGATCGCTGCGGGACCTCTTTGGAATCGGCGACCCTTCCCGATCCTATGTAGGATCCCTGGAGATCAGAAGTTCTCCCGCCGGCGTTTTGGGCGCCGTCCGCTTTGCCCAGTCGGACAATCAGTACCTGACGGCCATGCCCATTGAGCCGGAAGCCAGGGGCAGGATTGTATTCTCACAGGTGGCTCATGGAACTATTGGAGGCGCCTCATATTTGTCGGGAGTCGTACTTCAAAATCCGGGTACGCAAACAACCCGCTACACCCTGAAAGTTTTTGGCGGCGATGCGACCTTGCTGGCGCAGACGGCTGCGCAAAATCCACTCACCTTACTGCAGCCGCGACAACGCGTCGCAAAGCTGCTGAGTGAACTGATTCCAGACATGAAAGCAGTTCTGGGCGGTTACATGGTAGTGGAGAGCCCCGCCCCGCTGCTCGGCTTTGGGCTGATCCTGCAGCCGGGAAACCTGGTCGCCGTGCCGCCGCAGTAGGAAAGCGGGCGAGGGGGAGAGCGGGAGTTACCGCCCTCATTGGGTGGAACGAAGTAGATTTGCCGCAGTAGGAGAGCGGGAGAGGGGGAGAGCGGGAGAGGGGGGGAAGAGGGCGCCTTTCGAGGTCAGCCAGTCACCGATCTGGTGATGCAGCGATAAGAGGGTGCAACGAACAGGGAGACTCCGTCGGCGCAATCGCCGCTTGTCCCCAGTCACCCTAAAGGCTTCGGTAGGGTCCACAGCCGGCCCCGACATCCAGCACGCGAATGGGAGGAGACCAGCCGCATCTCTCCAGTACTGACACCATTTCAGTCTGGAGCTCTTTATTCATTCTCGGAGTGCTTGCCGATCTGAGTGCCGTTGCGCGCTGGCGGCTGATAGAACCAGCCCATTGAATCCCACAGAGTCCAGTGGCAGGGCCTCTCTCTGATCTCCTCTTCCAGCCTCCAAGCCAGCCGCTGCAGCAGATCGTTTGCCTGTTTCCCGGGAGGCGTTTCGATTTCCCGGATCAGAATCCGCTGGCGGGGAGAGCCCGAGGACCGGGTGATAGATGCATGGAAGATCCGGGCGCCCGTCTGCAGATGGAGCTGAGCGATTCCATCTCCGAAATACGCGCAACGCCCGAAGAACTGGATCGGCTGAACGTGGCGCAGAATGTTGGGGGTGACGTCGATCTGCAGCATCACGATTTTTCCTGAGCGCAAAAATTCCGCCATGCGCGAGAAGTTGCCGCGCCCCGTGTACAGGATGGGATGCCGGATTGCGTCTTCAATCGCCGCCAGACGCCCCGTTGCAAACTCCAAGTGCGCCGGATGCAGCGGATCCTCATTTCGTACGATCGGCCGCACGACCAGGTGAAACTGAATCCCCCTCCTGGCAAGCGCAACAATCAGAGTTCCCGGACTGCCCCAGTGTCCGATCATGAGGATGACTCCACCGGGGCGGCCGGCTGCTTCTGCCAGCGCCTCCAGACCCGCAATGGCGACGTTGCGCCGGAAAAAGGCTCCATCGCGTTCAAACCAGCACGATTCCATCTCGCCGACCGACAGGGTCTGGTATTGGCGGCGCGCAATAGCCTTGGCCTCTACTTCGGACAGTGAGGGGAAAGCCTGCAGAATGTTTCGAATGGCGTGCCGGCGGGATTCTCTCCCGATCAGGTACGCCCAAGAGCCGCGCCATTCCGCCAGCCGATACGCGGCCGGGACTGGGATACGGGCGATCAGCGGAAGGAGAAATCGATAGTCGAAATGCCTCAGGAAACTAACCATCGCCAATTATCGCAGATCTGCGATTCACTTCGCCCCGGCCTTTTGAAAGTAGATTCGATTGGCTTCGAAATCGATGCTGACAACGTAGTCCTTCAGCAAGGGCGCTGCCAGAATGCCGTCGATGCGCACCGCCAGCGGATTCTGGTTCATGCGTCGGTCCAGAATATCCAGGGCCACCGGCAGGTTCTTCATCTCCTGGTCCCCAAACTTCAGGGAAGTCACCCACGCACTAACGCCCTCAATCTGTTGTTTGGGAAGCGGAGGCAGAGGTTCCGACCCTTTGGATGATTGGTTCTCCGGCGCAGGGAGCGGCAGAGCAGGACGCGCTGGGAGGTTCGGTGGAGGTGGCGCCACGACCGGTGCCCACGAGGTGTCCAGCCGCAGGAAAGGGAGCGCCAGACCGGTGTCGATCAGCAGGTGGGCCGGCCTTCCGTTGACGGTGGCGCGAATCAACATCTGATCGGCCACGTAGCGGAAAGGAATCGGTTTGCCTTCTATCCTTTCCGAAACCCGCGCCAAAAGCTGCATCGAGCGGCCTGGAAAATCGAAGACGACGAAGAAGTGTCGCAGAAAAGGAAGTCCAAAAACAGCCTCGTAATTCAAGCCGGCAGACTTTTCTGATTTTCTCTCCACAAATCCGACAGGAATGTTCTCCATCTGCCAGCCGTCCACGGCGAGGCTTTTCTGCCAGCCGTAGCTGAAGTCGGTGCTCGATTCAAGATCCAGCGCCAGCGCGGTTGCCCCGGCTTCCACGTCGTGCTGGATGTCGGTCTTCAGCAGCGTGAGCGAACTGCCGGTGTCAAACAGCACCAGGCGGTCAGGCTCACCCGGCCGAAGGGGCAAGACCGTCCGGGGTGGCAGCGATCCGTCGGCCAGCAGCGGAATGTTGTGCGTGTCGCTGGTGGCGACCCTGCGATAGGGTTCTCCAGTGGAGGCTTCCAATGACTTCTTGATGCTGCGCAGGGCCGGTCTTCCCAGGGGAGCCTCCAGCAAGATCCGATCGATGGCGGCCGCCGCCTCCCGGGGCCGGCCCAGATGCTGCAAGAGATAGCTGTGATGCAGCCCCGCCTCAAATGCGAGCAAACCTAGAGCCGGGCGATGCGACAACGCTTCCGACACCCACTGCTCGGCCTCCTGCAGACGCCCCTCGGTCGCCCGGAGCAGCGAATGCAGCAACATCGATTCTGCGGCGCTGCCGTCAATCTTTGCCAGCAGCTCCTCCGCCCGGTCAAAATCGCCCAGCCGGTAGCGCGCCAGCGCCTGCAGCGCGAGTTTCCGAGTCGCCTCCAGCGGTACCGAGTTCTGCTTGAGCAGGTCAAACAGCCGCTCCGGGTGATCGCTTCGAATGGCCTCCAGGAACGGCAACTGCGGATCGTCCAGCCAGGCTCCGGGCAGTGTGTCGTCTCCTGATTGTCCTGAAACATTCTGTTCCGGCGCGGCTGGATTTAAGGGGGGGCCTCCCGCAGCCGGCCCGACCGTCTGCACCAGCAGAATGCCGAGAACGGCAGCAAGAAGCCAGCCGCCGGCGGTGAAGGAAAGCCGCCCGGGTGGCTGCGGGATTTGATTTTTCCGTTTAGATCGATGCGTCATCCTGGTTGAACTCAATTTGCCGGCAGAACTTCCAATAGCGCTGTAGAATCTCATTGTATGCCCAATTGGAGTCGATATGAACAAAGCGCTGATTGCAATACTTGCTGTGGTGGGCCTGTTGCTCCTGGCTGGGTTGGGGGCGTTCGGGTGGTACTTTGGCATCCGCAATGATTTGGTGGGACGGGAGGAAAACGTTAACAGCACCTGGTCCCAGGTTCAGAATGTTTATCAGCGGCGCGCCGATTTGATTCCCAACCTGGTCAAGACGGTTCAGGCCTATGCCGGGCACGAACAGGAGACGCTGGTGGGAGTGACCGAGGCGCGGTCCAAGGTTAACAACATCAACGTGGCCAGCGTGGCCAATGATCCGGCCAGGATGGAACAGTTCATGGGAGCTCAGGGGGAGCTGAGCTCCGCGCTCAGCCGTCTTATGGTGGTCGTCGAGAGATACCCGGACTTGAAGGCCAACGAGAATTTTCGGGATCTGCAGGTCCAGTTGGAGGGAACTGAGAACCGGATCACCGTTGAGCGGATGCGATACAACGAAGCGGCGCAGGCGTTCAATACTCGAATCCGCCAGTTTCCAGCGAGCATCGTCGCCGGCATGTCGGGCTTTTCAAGAAAGGCCTACTTCCAGGCACAGGCCGGAGCCGAGAAGACGCCTGAGGTGAATTTTGGACGCTGAGCCGCCGACGTCGAAGGCCGAAGGTCGAGGATCTGAGAAAAGCCCCTTGCGCGGGGGGCCGGGGTTGCGGTCTTGGGTTTCTTTCGCCGCCGGCCGACTTTCGACTTTTGCCCTGCGACTTTACCGGTTTTCACCGGGCGGCCTCCTGCCGATACTCGTTCTTTTGTGCGGGCAGTCCGCTGCGGCGATTGAGTTTCCTCCCGCGCCCGCCTCGCGGGTTAATGATTACGCCGGGCTGCTCGCGTCCAGCCAGCGCGAGGCGCTGGATTCGAAACTGGCGGACTTCGAGCGGCAGAGGGGGACGCAGATGGTCATTGCCATTTTCCCAACGCTGGGAGAGGAGAGCCTGGAGGATTTCTCCATCCGGCTGGCGAGCCAGTGGAAGCTGGGAAGGAAAGGCAGGGACAATGGCATCCTGATGACTCTGTTCATGAAAGAGAGAAGGATTCGCATCGAAGTCGGATACGGGCTGGAAGACGAAATTCCGGACGTTGCCGCCGGCCGGATCATTCGCGAAATGGCGCCTTATTTTCGGCAGAATGATCATTCAGGCGGCCTGAAGTATGCTGCCGAGCGGCTTATGGCGCTGGCCGGAGGGGGCGGCGGAAGTGAAGTCCCCGCACGGCCTGCTTCTCCGGAAAATGGCTCCTTCCCGTGGCCGGTGGTTTGGATCTTGGTTGTGATTCTTTTTTCCTTCCTGCGGGCCTCTATTCCGCGCCGACCGACTTCTGGATTCCACGTCGATCGGAAGGGTCGCTATCCCAGTTCAGTCCCCTGGTGGCTCCCCTTTATCATCGCAGGCAGCAGCCGAAGGAGCCGAGTTGGCGGCGGCCAGTGGGGCGGGGGCGGGGGATTTGGAGGAGGCCGGGGCGGTGGATTCGGCGGCGGTGGCGCCAGCGGGCGCTGGTGAGCCCGAATGCGGAGTGCGGGGTGCGGAATGCGGAGTATGAATAAAACAGAAAAGCTGGCTCGGACGATGTTCTCTGAACGGGACCTGGAAGAAGTGCAAAGGGCGATTGCGGCGGCCGAACAACAGACCAGCGGAGAAATCAAGCTGGATTTTGAATATGATGTGCAGCACGATGCGCTGCATCACGCTACCCGCATTTTCCACGCGCTGGATTTAGCCAAAACCGCCGAGCGCAACGCCGCGCTGATCGTTCTGTTTCTGAAGGACAGGAAATTTGCCATCCTCGGCGATGAAGGAATTCACCGGAGCGTTCCGGCCGACTTCTGGGATTCTGCTTCCGCCAAGATGGAATCCGAGTTTCGCGCGGCCCGGTTCAAAGAGGGGCTGCTGCTGGGAATTCAGGAACTGAGCGCCAAACTACGGGAATACTTTCCGCGCAGGAAAGATGACCGCGATGAGGTCAGCGACAAAATTGAGATGGGTCAGTAGAAGGTCGCCGTCCCTTCCCCCAGCGTGGGTTGCCCCACCCGAAGGGCAGAGCCCTGAACGCCAGGACTACTTCAGATCCCGGGCCGCGGCGAAGTCGGCAAGGGCGGTAAACCAAAGACGAGCCTGAACGCCAGGACTACTTCAGATCCCGGGCCGCGGGGTAACCGGGAATGCCTTCAGCCGTCAGCGCGGCGCGCAGGATTGCCTGTGCCATGACCTCCGCGGCCAACGATCCGACCAGGCCGATGTTGGCGGCGGCGTCTGCTGGGCCGGATCCGCCCGGAATCGCCTCCGTTGAGAGCGCGAAAATCGTATCTCCGTCGCCAGGAGTATGCACGGGATTGATGGCGCGGGCATAACCGTCGTGAGCCATCTGGGCAATCTTGGTCATGCCTGCCTTATCGAATGCCGCGTTGGTGGCCACAACGCCCAGAGTCGTGCTTTCCATCGCAGGGGCGAAGGGGACGGGAGGAAGGTTCCAGCCCCGGTTGAAGGAGGACTGCCGGCCGCCCCAGCTCACCGGATTTTTCTTAAGCGTCTCAATCGTGTTGGCCAGCCGTCCTCCGTCGGGAGTGCGCGCGCCCGCCACGATTCTGCCGTTCTTGAAATCGTAGACATCTCCGGCAGCATTCACCGCCGCCAGCGCCGCCACCACCAGATTGCCGACCCGGATGCTGGCCGTTCCCAGACCGGACTTCATGGCGCGACCGCTGCCGAGAATCTTGCCGACGGTCGCGCCGGCGCCCGCTCCAATGTTTCCCTCTTTGATGGGTCCCACAACGGCGTTGCGGCACGCGGCATACCCGGAAGCTTTGTCGGGACGGATCGTTGGATCCCCTATTTCCAGGTCGAACAGAATGGCGGCAGGGACAATGGGAACTTTGGCGACACGGGTTTCAAAGCCGATTCCCTTTTCTTCAAGATACTGCAAGACCCCTCCGGCCGCCTCAAGGCCAAAGGCGCTTCCTCCCGCCAGCAGAATTGCGTGGACCCGCTGGACCGTGTTGACGGGATCGAGCAGGTCTGTCTCTCGCGTTCCGGGCGCTGCTCCCCGCACGTCGACGCCGGCCACAGCGCCTTTCTCTGCGAGCACCACGGTACAGCCGGTGAGTCGGCGCGGGTGGGTGAAATGCCCAACTTTCAAGCCCTCCACGTCGGTCAGGCCGCCGGCCGGCTCCAGCGGCGAGGCGGATTGCGCCGCGCCGGTCGAAGCAGTCAGACGTCCGGCATTGACTCTGGAAAACGCTGCCAGCGAAAGCGTCTGGTGAAATTCCCTTCGGGTGCAGATCCTCATGAGCCCGCCTTTCCGGGTCCAAGCCATGCTACATGTTAGCAGGTTAAAGCGTTGGCGGCGAAGGGCCTGCCCGAATAATTCATGGGCTTTTCGATCTGGCGGCCGCGGCTGGCAGCGATGGTCTCCGCGGCCGCGCGACCGATTCAGGGTGACTCGCAATTTGCACGATATTGCGGCGTCGTGCATAATACCTGACTTGAGTTGCAGAAGGATTGCACAAACTCAGAATGATAGTTGGGAGAAATGAGGAAGAAACGTAAGACCAAATTTCCTGGGGTCGGGTGGTCGCCGATTTGCGCGATTCCCGGAGAAGGGCTGCGCCTGTGAATTCTGATCTGGAGCAGCTCATTCAACTCCAGGGCCTTGATCTTCAGATCAGGGAACTTACCCGCCAACGAGACGATTTTCCCCGCCAAACAGAGTCACTTGAACTAGAAACCGCCAAAGCCGAAAAGGAGCTGCAAGACGCCCGGAATGAGATGGACAACCTGCGCAAAGAGCGGCGCAGCCTGGAAGGTGAAGTTGACGCGTTGCGCCCCAGGCTGAGCAAGTACAAGGATCAGTTGATGGCGGTCAAGACCAACAAGGAGTACACCGCCGTGCTGCATGAGATTGAAGGCTGCAACAAGGAAATCCTGGCTAAGGAGGACGAGGTGCTGGCCATCATGGAGAAAATGGAGACCCTGGAGAAAACAATCGGCCAGACGCAACAGACATTCTCAACGGGACGGGAGGCGTGTCTTAAACAGCAGGCCGAACTGCGCCGGCAGGCGGATGGAGTGAATACGCAAATCGAGGGTCTCCTGTCGGATCGGAATCGGCTGCTGCGCGGTATCTCGGCTTCGTCGCTGGACTTGTACAACCGTATCGCCGATGCTCGGAAGGGAGTGGCGCTGGCCGAGGCCCGCGACCAATCTTGCCAGGTATGTCACGTGCGGCTACGACTTCAGATGTTCAACGAGATCAGGAAAAACGAGCACATCGTCACGTGTGACAGCTGCAACCGCATTCTCTATTACATTCAGGTTGGGCCCTGAGTCAACGACCCAAATTTCTGATTCGGAACGGGTCAATGGATTCGCTTAAACACTCCTACCTGAGCGTCACCGACTTTGAATTCTACGCCACCATTGCGCGCCAGCCGCTCGGGCGATCCGTTAGATATCTGTTGCTTTGGATCACTTTCACAGCGGTGTTTTCCGCTCTGGTATTCTTTGTGCGGTACTATCCAACGATGGCGCACGTCAGCGAGTGGCTGATCCAGAACATGCCCGCCATGGAGGTCAAGCAGGGAAAACTGGCCGCAGCGGTGGCCGCTCCTCATCGGATGGCTCTTTCGGATCTTGACTTGCGGGTTGTCGTGGACCCTTCCAATTCAGTCCGGAAAGCGGAAAAGCAGCAGGGCGCTGAGGTGATCTTCAACTCGGATCGGATCTACGTGCAGATTCACGGGCGGGAAGACTCCTACCAGTTTGCAGAACGGGATAACTTCCAAATCAACCGGCAGAGCCTGGAGACGATGCGTGCCATGCTGCGCCTCTTCTTCATTCCTTTCAGTCTGGTTCTTTTTTGGCCCTACTACCTGCTGGCTAAGGGATTACAGGTTCTGTTCCTGGCGGCCTGCGGCCTGACTCTGCGGAGGCCGGAATGGCGCCAGCTCCAGTGGCGCCATTGGACCAACGTTGCCATTTATGCTCTGACCCCGGCGATGTTGATCGGAATGATATTCCAGCTCACGACCGTGCCGGCCCTGGTCGCATGGTTTTTCTACATCAGCACTGCCCTGCTGTACACCCTGCTCGCGGCGAGGCGATGCAGCCAGGTTCCGCCCGAGGGCTTCCAATAGCCCGCATCTTGACTCGCGAGCCCCGTCAGCAAACGCTAGCGTAATTTATGAATGGGGACTCTTGGGAGACGGGACCCCAGAGGGGGGAAGAAGAAATGTCCCAAGCGACCCTCGGACTTGCGGCCAGCGCTGCCTCCGCCGCTTGTTTCACTTCAGAGAAGTTACCGAAGCAACCTTGGAGCCCTGAAGCCGTCCGTCCGCGAACCTCTTGGGACCAGGGAATTTTCAGACTAAACCAAGTGCCCGTCAAGGAGAAAAAGCGCCTTGCTTCCCGGCTGCACAGATTGAGTGCATTCAGTGAGGGGCAAAAGCAAGCCGGGCGCCGCCATGCTCCGGGCGTTTCGCGCCAGCCGGCGGCGGCCTGCCTGCCGCGCCTGCTCCCCGCCATAAGAATTGTACATTTTAAGATTGAGCCCCAATTCGGGAACCCTGCACCGGTTTTTCACAGCTTTTTCCACAGGCAGTGCAAAAAGTTTCCGAATTGATGGGCCATTTCCGGTGCAGAATGA
The DNA here is from genome assembly GCA_016199665.1 of Acidobacteriota bacterium. Lineage (GTDB taxonomy): Bacteria > Acidobacteriota > UBA6911 > JACQSX01 > JACQSX01 > JACQSX01. Next base: position 13,349 of record JACQGG010000158.1, read on the forward strand.
ATTTGACCGGCGTCTCCCACTCTTTTCTGCAAAAGAGAAGACTTGAGGCGCCATTTCAGGCCAATGTTCTGCCCTTGAGCGGATCAGCAGAGCACACAATCGCAAGAACGCGACACTGCGCCCTGCCGTTGCCTGATTCTTCGCCCACCAGCCGTCGTCTTCCGCGCCGGCCTTTCCTTCCAGCTTTCTCTATTGATAGCCATTAATGCGGCCAGCCGGACGCGGATCTGACACGGGGGCTCTTTGGCTACATGCCGGAACCCGAGGAGCCTGGAAACTCTCCCGACGAGGGCGTCTCGCCTAAGCCTGAAGCGCTCCCTTCGGGGGCAGGCATGGCCTGCGGGGCTGCAGCCGGTGGCGCTACCTTGGCCGGAGCGGGACGGCGGCGGGCAGCCTTTTTCGGCATTGCCTTCTTTACGGTCTTTTTCACTGCCTTTGCCGTCTTCTTTGCAGGCGCCTTGCGCGCCGTCGGAGACTTCTTCGCGCTCCCCTTGGATTTTGCAGCCGACCCGGAGCGCGCGGCGACCCTGCGCGCTACTCCCTTGGCAGGGCGGCGCGCCTTGGTTTTGGAACGAGCGGAACTCTTTTTCTTTGGTTTTTTCTTTGCCATCTGCGATGTTCCTCCACGGGTTAAGTTTGCGTCTAGTATAGGACCTAACTGGCAAAAGGCTTCAATGGATTCTTATATTGCTCAAGAAAAAGTTCCCCTCCGGCCCGCACTTCCCAGACGGCATCTCCAGGCCGGCGAGTCATTGCGCCTGGCCGGGTAACAGCATACCATCGGGGCTCGAGTTGGGTCATTGCCTTGCGCTCAACCGAGGGTGTGTGCGGGGCAATTTGGTTTATTACATGATGCGAAGCACTCAAGGCCGTGGAGCCACTCGGGCAGGTCGGGGAGCCTTCTCGCGTATTCACCGGCTGATCCGGGAGATCCCACAAGGGAGCGTGAGGAGTTACGGGGAGATCGCTGCCGCGGCGCGCGTCAGCGTCCGCACCGTTGTCTGGGCCTTGCGGCGTTGCCCGGAAGACATTCCCTGGCACCGAGTCGTTGGCAAACAAGGGGGGATTCTGCTGGCGCGCCGCTGGCCGCTGCTGGCCGCTGAACAGGCGTTCCGACTCGCCCGGGAGGGGTGGCGGATCCGCGGGTGGAAGATCGCAAAAGGCGGTCACACGACGAGGAAACTAAGGTAGCAGGAGTACCTGAAGCGCAAGAGCTTTGACGGCCGAGGCATCCAGGCAGACAAGTTCCGTATTGCTTTTTATTTGATTCGTATCTATATTGCGAAGATGGTTTTTACGGAGCGTTTTTTTCGCATTACGCTACTTTTGGTTTCCGTCACGGTCGCTGCCGCACCCGTCAGGGCTCAGTCGGACCTTGCCTTTCCGCACATCGCCGTTGGCGGCAATCCCGCCTTCGAAACCGTCCTGCAAGTTATCAATGAAGTGGAGACTGACGTCGTAGTCAACATTGACGTCTTTCAAGGCAGCTCGGCGCAGACGGGAAACGGCGCGCCCCTGCCGGTGAGTTTTGACGGCTCAGCCCTGACGGCTTCTCGCGTGCTCACCTTGGCGAAGTTTCAGGAATTCACGACTGTCTTGACCGTCACTGACCCGATAGCGAGAAACGGTTGGGTGCGCGTTCGCTCGACGACGGCGGGAGGGAAGATTTCCGGAAACCTCCTGTTTCGCCAAAAAAGCGGCAGGACGGTGGTTGACTCGGTCGGTGTTTCCAGCCCACAGCGCTTTCGGCATGCAGTGATTCAGGTCGACAGCCGCGAAGACGGCAGCAACACCGGGGTGGCATTTGCCAATCCCGACAGCACTCCAGTGACCGTGAGCATGGATTTGTTTCAGGGCGAAACCCCGTTTTCCAGGGCGCCTTTCACGCAAACGCTGCAGCCCAACCAGCATTTTGCCAAGTTCGTCTCTGAAATATTCCCGGCCTTTGCCATCCTGTCGGCCCCGCAGCGCCAGGCGACCCTGCTGCTGGAGACTGCCCCCGGGCGGTCCATCCCTTATTTGACGCTCCGGGCCGACGGCTCTCAATTGACCGGCATTCCCGTTCGTCCCCTGGGATTTGCGTTCCAGTATGAAGTGCGAAACACCTCCAACGCGGTGGTAGAAACCGGACTCTGGATGTTTGACTTTGTAGGCTTTGACCTGATCGGGACCGGTCGCCGGGACACCGATCCGTCCGGCACGCTGTTTGCCGTCAGCGGAAACTGGGCGGGGACCAATTTTCAGTTTCGCTACCGCATTACTTTCCCGGACAACACCACGGGTATTGTGATCTTCAACGGCACCAGCGCGGGTCCGGAATCTACCGAGGATGCCGAGAGAAGAGGGAAAGTGATTACGGGCAAAGTCACGACGCTCGGGGCCGACGGCCAGGTCAGGTCCGTGAACAATTTCACCGCGTTTCACAAGTTCGGGGCTCCGGCCTCCTAGTCCAAATAAAGATCCCGCAGGCGGATAAGGAACCCCGGGCCGAAAAAAGCGTGCATCAGCTCGCGAGCCCGCCATTCGTCATCCGGATGAACCATGAGCCGCACTCGAGCGATCTGGTAAATGGCCGCGGAGAACTCGTTCTCGATGTAGGCGTGCAGGCCATGATTGGCCAGGACCTGCCGCATCATCTGGATAAAGGGAATTTCAAACGCCGCGCCTTGAGCCAGTTCGACGTAGCTGCTGCATGTGGATTGGGGCTGGCTGCTCATGTGTTCATCACCCTACCGCAATCGACTCGCTGATGTCCATTCGGGGCCGGAATCCCGCCATTGATTCAGGCGGGGCAATGCCTCCGCCGGCACGACCCTTCACAGCTTCCGGCAGGTCACCCCTGCTTCTCCAAGGAGGCGGAAAGCGGTTTCATTGAGCGGGTATTCTTCGCTGTAGACCACCTCGGCGATCCCGCTGTTGATGATCATCTTGGTACAGAGCAGGCAGGGAGCAAACGTTGTGTACAGCGTGGCGCCTTTGACGCTCACTCCATGATAGGCCGCCTGGGTGATGGCATTTTCCTCGCCGTGACTGCACAGGCACTCCTCCAACGCAGTGCCGCTGCTGGCTGGGCTGTTGCAGCGCGGGCACCCGCCCTCGTAGCAGTTCTTGGTACCGCGGGGCGTGCCGTTGTAGCCGCTGGAAATCACGCGACGATCCTTCACGATCACCGCCGCCACCTTGCGCTTGACGCAGTTGCTGCGCAGGGCAGTTACCTGCGCGATTTTCATGAAGTAGAGATCCCAGTCCGGGCGCTTTTGCCGGCAGGCGATCTCCTGAACGGTCTCGCGCAAAAGCTGGTGCAGCGCTTCCAGCGAGCTGTTATTTTCAAGGATGAGATCCGCCATTTTTTCCACTTCCTGAAGCTGCTGCGCTCCTTCGTCCGCGCTCAATTCCCGCGCCTCAAAATCGCGGAACTCCTTCAGCGTCCCGGGGTCGTTCTCGCGCCCGCGCGCCTTCATGCGCTGGAAGCGGACTTCCAGATCGGCGACCACGTTGAACAGGACAAAGTGCTGATTGCGACGGAATACCAGCACTTCGCAGGGATTACGGATGGAATCGACTACATAGTTTCGGTCTTCACGGAGCCGGCGCTCCACGACTTCAGCGAGATAGCTGCGCCCCTGCGCCTGGCGCAATTCATTGCCGGCGCGGATCAGGGTTTCGCGGGTGATTTCCCGATGGGATCGCTGCAGGAACTCGCGGATCACATCGGAGAGCGAGTAATACTGAAATCCGCGATCCTTCAAATACGCGGCCACTTCTCCTTTGCCGGCGGCGTTGCGGCCCGTCAGCCCGATGATCATGGCGCACACCCTCCGAGCCGGACGCAAATCGCAGATCGCAAATCGCAGATCAGAGATCGCAGATCGCAGATCGCAAATCGGGGCTGTGGATCGCAAATTCGGTGGAAAGCAGGCCCCTGACAGGCCGTCAACCACGCGCCGCGGAACAGGTCCCGGACTGAGCCTCGATTTGCGATCTGCGATTTGCGATCTGCGAGTTGCGTCATCATCGGATCAGGCGGCGCTTCATCAGGCTCATCGCCAGAAAGCCGGACACCGCGGTGACAACAAGCAGGCAGATCAGCGGGCCGAGCATCCAGCCGGCCACAACGCCACGGTTCAGCGCGCGCGCTATGCGGACCAGAGGCGTCATGGGCGATAGGTAAGCGATATGTTGCAGCCATGGCGGGAATCTTTCAAGCGGAAAGAAGATTCCTGACAGATAAAATGCCGGCGCGATAAACAGCGCATAGTAGTAATTGACATACTCATAGGTGGACGCAAACGACGTAACGATCAAGCTGAGAGAAGCGGTCAAGATACCCTCCAGGATGACCAGCGGGAAAATGAGCGCCACCCAGGGCGAATGGAACAGGCCGAACAGGGCGATGACAAGAAAAATAATAGCGGCGGTTAGCAGTCCCTTGCTCGTCCCCCAAAGAATCTCTCCGGCAATCACGTCGTCAATGCTGAGCGGCGTGGCAATGATCGCCTCGAATGTTTTCTGAATTTCCATCCGCGTAAATGATCCATAAGTGCATTCCATGCAGACGGTGATCATAGCCGTGCCGAAAACAAGCCCCGGGGCGATGAACTCCAAGTAGCTCTCTCCCTCCATGGAAGTGATATAGCCCCCCAGGCCGATACCGAAAATGACCAGATAGAAAATTGGATCGACAAAATAGGCGAGCACGGCGCCCACCCAGTGTTTCGAGAACACCTTGAAATTGCGTTCCCAGACCCGCACTGCAAGCAGGCTGGCAGCAGGCAGACTGACCCAGCGGGCGGGTGGTCTTAAATCAATCGGCATCTTCAGTCCAGCGCTCATTTGCATAGATCAGGCCCTTTACTCATCCGTCTTCGTCAATTCCTTGCCGGTGAGCTTCAAGAACAGGTCCTCCAGCGTGGCGCGACGATGAAGAAGGCGGCGGTGGGGAACATCGTCGATCTTGTACCCCCCGATCTCGGAACCGGGAAAGATGTAATAGGTCTCTCCCAGCTTGTGAAACGCAACGCCCGCCTGGCTGAGCCTCTGGTCCAGCATCCCGTCGGTTCCCGGCGCGGGTTCCAGCTCGTGACATTCTGTTCCCACCAGTTCGCCGACCAGCTGTACTGGATTGCCGGTCAGAATGATTCGGCCCAGATCCATTATAGCCACTCGGTCGCAGACCTGTTCGGCGTCTTCCATGTAATGCGTGGTCAGAACAATGGTGGTTCCGCTTTCTTTAAGACTGCGCAGCTTCTGCCAGACCAGCCTGCGCGCCTGGGGATCCAGTCCCGTGGTCGGTTCATCCAGGACCAGTAGTTGCGGATGGTTGATCAGGCTTCGGGCTAGAATCAGTCGGCGCTTCATTCCTCCGGAGAGGGTGGGAGTGCGCTCGAACGTCTTATCCTGCAGTTGCACAAAGTCCAGCAGCAATGCGGCGCGGCGGCGCGCCTCCGAGCCGGATATGCCGAAGTATCGTGCATAAGTGATCAGGTTCTCGATGACCCTCAGGTCGTCGTCCAGATTGTTATCCTGAGGTACGACCCCCAGGCGCGCTTTGATCTGTCGGGGATGACGCCGCACGTCAAGATCAAAAACGGTGAGCGCGCCCGATGTAAACGGAGAAGCGCAGTAGATCATTCGCATTGTGGTGGTTTTGCCCGCGCCATTCGGCCCCAGGATTCCAAAACACTCTCCGGGCTTCACGTGGAAATTGATTCCTCGTACTACTTCGGTCTCTCCAAACTTCTTGGTGAGGTTTTGAGCGTGAACAATCATGCCTTTCGGTTGAGAATAGCAGATCCGGCGACGGAGCATTGAGTTTCAGGCATGCCACCGGGACGAGAGCGGCCCTTTGAGCGCTGGAATAGAGCATCCCGAGCATAGAAACCGGTATATGATTCTGCCATGAAGGCCGGCCTGTTTGTCACTTGCCTGGTGGACCAGTTCTTTCCCGGGGTTGCCTGGGCCAGCGTCAGGCTGCTGGAGAAAGCCGGAGCATCGGTTTGCTTTGACCCGCGGCAGACCTGCTGCGGCCAGCCCGCTTACAACTCCGGTTTTTGGCCGGAGGCGCGCGACGTGGGTCGTTCGCTCTTTGACTTGTTTCCTGACACCGACTACATCGTAGTTCCTTCCGGGTCCTGTGCCGCGATGATGCGGCGCCACCTGTTCCAGCTCCACTCCCAGGCCGGGATGGAGCGCATTGCCGCCTTTGCACGCCGAGTTGTGGAACTGACCGATTTTCTGACCCGCATCTGCGGACGGGATGACTTTGAATCCTCCTTTGTGGCGCGAGCCGCCTACCACGATTCCTGCCACGCATTGCGCGATTTGCAGATTAGAGACGCGCCGCGCCGGCTGCTGGCCAAGGTACGCGGTCTGGAGATGGTGGAATTAGCCTGCGCCGATCAATGTTGCGGGTTTGGAGGCCTGTTTTCGGTCAAATACCCGGAAATATCCGCATCCATGGGCCGGGACAAACTGCGCTGCCTGAGGGAAACCGGCGCGGAGATTCTTGTTTCAAGCGACGTCAGTTGCCTGATGCACCTGGACGGCATGATGAGAAAAGAAGGACTGAAAATCCGCACCTTGCACATTGCCGAGGTGCTAGCCGGGAGCGAGGCTTCCTAGTGTAGCGTCCAACAAATAACTGAACTAAGACGGTCAGCCTTCAGCCATCAGCGGTCAGCCAATCAGCCGTCAGCAGCCAGCCGTCGACCGGTCAGCGGTCAGCCGTCAACATTCAACAGCAGAAGCTGACCGCTGAAGGTTGATGGCTGAAGGCTGACCGCCGCTGATGGCCCAGTCAGCTATTTATTGGACACTGCACTAACGTTCAACGCCCGATGGTTTAAGGTTCGCGCTTCAAGAAGGTAACGTTCCAGGTTCGAGGCTCAAGGTTCGATATGGAGATTCTGACCGAGAACTTTGCAAAAGCGGCGAAGGCAGCAGTGAGCAATGACGCGCTGCAGCGAGCTGTCAAATCGGCAACTGGCGGCCTCCTCTCAAAGCGCGCCCGGGCGGTGGCTGAAGTGCCGGAGTGGGAATCACTGCGCGAGACAGCCCAGGCGATCAAGACCCACACCATCGCCCACCTTTCAGAATACGTGAGTCGTTTCTCCGAAAACGCTCAGCGGCGCAGTGCGCGCGTCTTTCTTGCCCGGGACGCCGCGGCGGCCAACCGATATGTAGTGGAGCTGGCGGCCAGTCACGGAGTGAAAAGTGTGGTCAAGAGCAAGTCCATGGTCACCGAAGAAATCGGCCTGAACCGGGCGCTGCAGCGCGAGGGGATCGAGGTGGTTGAAACAGACCTTGGAGAATATGTGATACAACTGGCCGGCGAGCGCCCTTCGCACATCATCGCCCCGGTTCTTCACAAGACTCAAATGGAAGTTGCGCAATTGTTTGCCGAAAAACTCGGCGTGGCGTCCGGTGCTTCCATTGAGAGTCTCACCCGCGCAGCCCGCGAATCGCTGCGCCGCAAGTTTCTGCAGGCCCAGATGGGAATCTCTGGCGGCAATTTCGCAATCGCGGAAACCGGCAGCATTGTGATTGTGGAAAATGAAGGCAACGCCCGCCTGGCTACTTCGCTGCCCCGCCTGCACGTCGCCATCATCGGCATGGAAAAGCTCCTGCCCCGTTGGGCCGACGTTAGCGTGTTTCTGCGGTTGCTGGCGCGCAGCGCCACCGGGCAGAAAATGACCAGCTACGTTTCCATTCTTACCGGCCCGAAGCGCGCCGACGAACCGGATGGCCCTCAGCAACTGCACATTGTGCTGCTGGACAACGGCAGGTGCGCTATTGCAGCGGACTTGGAGGTGCGCGAAATCCTGAACTGCATTCGCTGCGGCGCTTGCTTGAATACCTGTCCTGTTTATCGCCAGACCGGCGGCCATGCCTACGGATGGGCCTACCCGGGTCCGATCGGCGCCGTGTTCACTCCTCTGATGGTGGGTCTGCCGCGGGCCGCGTCGTTGCCGTTTGCCTCGTCTTTGTGCGGCGCCTGCGAGAGCATTTGCCCGGTGAGGATTCCGATTCCGCGGATGCTTTTGCAGCTTCGCCGCCGGCTTGTCGAATCGGAGCATGCCTCGGTGGCCGCCAGCCTCGCGTTCAAAATGTGGGGGTTTGCCATGGCCGGACCGGCTCGCTATCGCGTCGCCGGCGCCCTGCTGCGCCGCTTGTATCCCTGGGTTATCCGGTGGTCGGGCCGATTCGGTCTGCTCTCAGGCTGGACTATGTTCCGTGAACTTCCGCCGCTGGCGCCGGAACCTTTCCGCCGGCAGTGGGAGAAACGGGAGAAGAATTGAGAATGGAGCGTTGAGGGTCAAGCAAGCAGGAATGAAGCATGACAGCCGTTACCCGTTGCCGCCGGCCGGTGGGAAGGCTGCGGCCTCCAGGGGATCCGCTCTGGATCGCTTTGTTCAGGAAGCGGTCCTGGCTGGGGCTCAGGTCTGCCGGTGTGCGTCCCATCAGATCCGGCCGACGCTGCTGCGTGCCCTGGAGCGGCAGCCCGTGGACGCCGCGGTCCGGTTCGAAAGCCCCGACTTGCTGCGGGCGGCGGGCTGGGAACCGGGCACGCAGAAGATGTGCGGCGGGTGGATGGCTGACTTGCGGCAAGACGGGCCGCTTATGACCCGGGAATTTGAAATGCCGGCGGTGTTGGTGGGCGTCACGGGCGCCGACTTTGGACTGGCCGACACCGGCACCCTGGTGCTTCAAACGTCGGACCGGCGCGGCCGGCTGCTTTCGGCATTGCCGCCGGTGCATGTTGCGATTCTGGAGGCGCAGCGGATCTTGCCCGACCTGGCGGCCTTTCTGGCGCAGGGTTGCGGGGATTCGAGCGCTGTCGCATTCGTCACCGGTCCCAGCAAGACCGCCGACATAGAGCAAACTCTGACCGTGGGAGTCCACGGCCCGGCAGAGCTTCACATCGTGCTGGTGGGGTGACTTCCGCTGAAGTTCGCCTCCTCGAAGAACTCTCCGACTGCCCGGACTCATTATCTGCCTTTCGCATTTTCCTCGACTCCGCTAGAATCAGTGCCCAGCCAGAGCAGAAAACTTTGAAGAACGACTCGACTTTGTCCATTTCCGCTTTTTTCCCGGCGTATAACGACGCCCGGACCATCGACACGCTGGTGCGCGGGGCGGCACAGATCCTCAGGGGTCTGGGGGCTGATTTCGAAATCGTCGTCGTCAATGACGGGAGCCGCGACGGGACCGGGCAACGGCTGGAAGAGCTCAAGCGGGAGGTCCGGGAACTGGTGGTTATTCACCATCCCCGGAATCGCGGTTATGGCGCTGCCCTCATCAGTGGTTTTTGCGCTTGTTCCAAGGAGTGGATTTTTTACACCGATGGCGATGGGCAGTACGACGTCAATGAGATGCCGGTGTTGCTTGGCAAGCTTGCTCCTGGCGTTGACGTGGTCAACGGATACAAGATCGCCCGGTCGGACCCCTGGTATCGCATCTGGCTGGGAAAGCTCTACCTGGAGGGAATTCACTGGGCCTTCAGTCTCCAGACCCGGGACGTGGACTGTGACTACCGCCTGATGCGGCGCGCAATGTTTGATCGCATCCAGCTTCGCTGTGAAAGCGGCGTGATTTGCGTGGAACTAGTCAGGAAGATCGAACACGCGGGCTACAAGATCGCGGAGGTTCCCGTGCATCACTATCCGAGGCGGCATGGGCGCAGTGAGTTCTTTCGCATTCGCCATCTTAGCCGGGTATGCGTTCAACTGGTCAGCCTTTGGGTCCGCCTGATTCTCTTGCGCCGCTACGACTTCAAGATCCCTGCGGTTGCCAAGGAAGCTTCCACCAAGTAAAACCATCTTGTGAGCCACTAGAGTCTGATTTATGCAGGTGACTGTTCCCTTTCAGGACCTGACTCTGCCGGCCGAAGTGGAACGCGAAATTCAGAAGTCGGTGGAGCATGTGCTCCACTCGCGGTATTACATCCTGGGACCGGAGGTGGAGCTTTTTGAAAAAGAGTTTGCCGCCTACCTGGGAGTCAGGCGGGTGGTCGCGGTCGCTTCGGGAACCGATGCCATTTCGCTGGCGCTCCTGGCCAGCGGCGTGGTTCGTCCCGGTGCCGAGGTCATTGTCCCGGCGCTGACTTCTCCCTTTACGGCTGTGGCGGTGCTGCGAGCGGGCGCGCAGCCGGTTTTTGCAGATGTGAACCGGGACACCTGGACGCTCGATCCTGCGTCGGCGGCCGCCTGTGTCACCGACCGGACTGTGGCCTTGCTGCCGGTGCATCTTTACGGGAATCCGGCTGACTGGGATGGACTGGCGCTTCTGGCAGCAAACCGGGGCCTGGTTCTTGTCGAAGACGCGTGCCAGGCTCATGGCGCTTTCTTTCGGGGCGTTAGAGTTGGAGGCCTCGGAACCGCCGCGGCCTTCAGCTTCTACCCGACAAAAAATCTGGGCGCCGCAGGCGACGGGGGAGCCATCGCCACCAACGATGAACCGTTGGCTGCCCGATGCCTGCACTTGCGCAACGGTGCGCAGATCCGCAGGTATGTTCACGACCAGCCGGTCTTTCACTCGCGGCTGGATGAGGTCCAGGCGGCGCTGTTGCGCGTTAAGCTCCGCTGTCTGGATTCATGGAACGAGCAGCGCAACCGGCTGTGCCGCCGGTACCGGGAGAAATTGCCTCATTGTCTTTTCCCCCAACTGGCGCCGGGCGCCGTCCCTGCCGCTCACCTGGCAGTGATTTGCCTCGCGCAGAGAGACCCGCTGCGGGCCCATCTGAGTCAGCGCGGCGTGGAGACGCTCATTCACTATCCCGTTCCTCTGCACCGGATGCCCGCGTTTGCTTCTTGTCCGGCGGCACCCTGCCCTGATGCCGAGAAGATCTGCGAGCAACTTTTGTCGCTGCCTCTCCATCTGTCGCTTTCCGACGAGTTGCAGGACATCGTTGTGCGATCGATCCGGGAATTTGTGCCCGGCAAGTGACCCCGTGCGCGATCAAGATCTTGAGTACACCTACGAGTTGGAAGAAGACTTCTGGTGGTTCCAGGGAATGCGCGCCGTCACACTAGGCTGGATCGGCCATCTCCGGCCCCGGCTCGTGCTGGATGCCGGATGCGGCACCGGCTTTCATCTGCAGTGGCTCCGGCAGAAGCTGGGTGCGTCGAGCGTGATGGGCATTGACCTGTCCGAAACGGCGCTGCGCTTTGCTCGCAGCCGCGATGCCGCTGCGCCGCTGGCGCGCGCCTCGGTGGCCCATCTTCCCTTTGCCGGAGAAAGCTTTGACCTGGTAACCAGCTTTGACGTGATTTCCCAGATTCCACCCCAAATCGTTTCCGCGGCGCTGTGGGAATTCGGCCGGGTACTGCGGGCCGGGGGTTACTTTTTTGTCCGTGTCCCGGCCGCGCGGTGGCTGTACAGCAGTCACGACGAGGAACTCCAGACATACGCGCGCTATTCGCTTCCCGAGCTTGTCAAATTGCTCTCCGCGGCCGGGTTTACCGTGGTGCGATCCAGCTACGCCAATTACTTTCTATTTCCGGTCGCACTGGTGCGCCGAATTCTCAAACGCCTCGGCTTATCCTCCGGCTCTGACGTGCGCCCATTTCCCAAACCGCTGCTACTCCTGGAACCGGTTTTTCTGTGGGCGCTCCGACAGGAAGCCAGGCTGTTGGCTGACGGCGGGCGACAATTTCCTTTTGGCCTCAGCGCCATCGCCCTGGCGCGGAAGACCTGATCGGACGCATACTGCTTCTTTGAAGCAATCGCGTATAATTGTTGGTGCAAGAAACGAAATTGTGCAGGCGGGCCTCGGGCAATGACGGCGCGAGTCAATCATGTCACCCGTGATTGGCAGTCCCTGGGCGCCATAAAGGAGCGGAGATGATGCCAATATCAGCTATTTTGTGGGCGGTTGTCTTGTTGCTGGCTGGGAACGTACTAATGGTCTGTAAATGGCGATTGGACGTGCGGAGATTTCGAACCCGGTTGGAGGAGCTTGAACATCGTCTGTCCAGCGAAGCACAGAGACGCCAGGAATTCGAGAGCGCGGTTGACCTTTATTACGTTCCCAACTGGCGGGACGCGACTGAGCGGCTCGGAGTGTCCGCCATCTGTACCTGCCCTCCCTACCGTTACCGCAGTAGCTGCCTGAAGCATTCTCCGGAGATGCTGAAAAGGCAGGTCAACACGCTGAAGCAAATTGAAGGTGAATTCTTTGAGTCGGGCTCGCCGGTTCGCCTGTCCAGCTGAGCGTTTCCCTGGGCCGGCCTAGTTTGGCGGCATGGGAGCGGCCCCGTCCGGCGCCAGGGGTCGGAGAATCGCCGCGATCAGATCCGGCTTGGATGAATCCCTTTCCAGCCGCGGGTACCTGACTCCTTCGTGATAGTTGAGGGAGTGAGTGCTGTTAAATCCGTTATTCTCCACAGTCAGCTGCAATGCGGAGGAGGCCTGTTTGGTGGCCGCCACGGCGTGTCGCAGCACCTCCGGAGACCAGCTTTGCGAATTGACCGACAATAGCTTCATTCCCGGCGCGATACCCGCGAGATCGGCTGCTTTTCCCGGCACAATATCTATGATGGCGCCGTCGTTTGCCACCAGCAGGCCGATTGAGGCGCTGAAATTGGAGCGTCTGTGCACGCTCTCGCTTGCCGCCTGCAGCTCGGAAGGAGTTCCGTTGTAGGACAGCCGCCACCCTCCTCGGTGAATTCCGTCCAGCGGGGCCTGGGGAGAGATCGTCCCCACTCGAGCGGTCAGCAGGGACTTCCAATCGTATGGCGCGACGTCATTGAGCGCCCGCACCAGGTCATCCAAGGTGTAAGGCTTGATTGAGGGCGCCCCGCCCCCACCTCCGTAGAAGAGGCGGCAAAAATCATCCAGTGACCTCCGGCCGTTTGTCTGCTGCCGAATCAAGGTATCGACCTCCAGCCAGACCAGGACGGACTCGTCGTAAAAGTCTGTTCCCCGGCGCCAGGCGGCCCAGTCGGGCCGGGCGAAATACAAGAGCTGCGCCGCGGTTGCCGTTTCTTCGAGCGACTGCCACGTGCGGCCGCTCTGGTTTTGCGCCCACTCCGCAATGCCAGCCAGATGGTCGTAAAACTGGCCGGGCGTCCAGAAGCCGCTGCGCACGGCGAGCACCGAACCGAGGTATTGGGTGAGCCCCTCATATACCCACAGCAGGTTGGTTTTCACCGGCTGTTGATAGTCGGTTGTTACCATGCCTGCCGGGCGCCGGTACTTGCCGTTCCAGGAATGTACAAATTCGTGAGGCATCAGGTCGGCGCCCAGCTTTCTCAGCTCTTCATCCGTCAGCGTCTTGGCGGCCACGCGGTCGTCACTCGATTCATGATGTTCCAGCCCGAAATGAGCGATGTGAGCGCTCAGGGACAATAGGAAACGATAGGACCGGTAATGCCGGGCGCCAAAGAGATACCCTGTCTCCGCCACCAGCCGATCAAAGCTTGCCTTCCACGGGATCGGAAGTTCCAGCAAGGTGGGTTCGTCCGCGGCCATTTCAAGAAAGTGAGGGGGATGGCCAGGCGGACCGATTGGAACCTCTTTGAAGTTAAGTCCGCAAAGAACCGGCGAATCCACCAGCGTTTCCAGAGAGGCTGGCCGGAAGATCACCTGCGGGCCGCGGTGATCCTGCACGGGCAGTGCGGTCCCAAACTTCCAGCCGGCAGGCAATTTCAGCCGGGCGTGATACTCAAGCTGGAGCGGCGCAGTCGCTTTGGGATAGAACAACAGTTGATTCCAACTGATGACGGCCAGGCGCGCGCTGGCCGAGGCGCCGGAACTGAAGCCGCCGACGCCGGGTGGAGGCGAGAGGAAGTCAAAAGAGATTTGGACGTTTTTTGCTCCGGACGGCACTTCAAAGTGGAATGCGTACATGTTGGTCTGGTCGCGGCGCCACACGAGAGGGTTGCCGCCGGCAACAATTTTCAGGCCTGCGACGTCGGCAACGGGGCCCGTCGGCGAGTGTTCTCCTGGAATCCACTGCGGGTAGACCAAGGTCACCGGCCCGGGCGGCAGAGTCAGCGTCAGCCGGGAATGGAAAATTCTCCGGGGAGCTTCCGATGCGTCCACCTCGAGAAGAATGGGGGTTGGCTCGGTTGCCTGCGGGGCAGGCCGCGGCGCGGCGGCGTGCGCCATGGCTGAAAGAAAAACGAACCCCAGAGCCGGCAGGGGATTTTGTTTCCAGCGGTGAAAATTTGAGCGGCTCATGAAGCTCTCTGCGACCTGCCAGTTTAGGATTGAATCAGAAGTCCTTGCCGGAGATGAAGTGCGTGGTGAGGAGCGACCGGTAATCGGGGTAGCGGTTGTGATCGTAGTCATCCAGAAAGACGGTCATTTTCTGGAGTGTGGTCGCCAGCCGATGCCCCGGAACCCGGGCCGGATGCATGAAGGAAAGGCCGGTGAAGGCCCGAATGAAAAGGCTCTTCTCATTGACCGGCAGTTTGCGCACGTTCTCCACGAAGGCTGCGAAAACCTCGCTGCCAAAAAGGAACTGCTCCACGTTGGAAACATAAAAAGTTGTTACGTTGTATCCATTCTGCTTCAGGTAATTCGCCACGGCGGCCAGCGCCTTATCGCCGGCGAAGTCCCCCACAATTGGGATCACACGGTTGTGCCGCTGAAGATCGCGAACAAAGGCGTAGTCTTGTTCCCTGGCCAGGAAGTTGGCATATTCTCCGTGCAGATTGGTTTCCAGCAGGATGTCTCTCATGCTCGGGAACCTGCCGTACTGAAAGCCTCCGGCCATCCCTCGGCCGCCGAAGCGAAATGAGATCTTCAGGTTGCCGATGCGAAAGGCGTTGTAGACATACGTCAGCGAAGACGCATCGCGCGCGCTCAGCGGATACTTGAATGTTTTCTGAATGACCCGCTGCAGCAACGCCAGATTCTCCTTGAACACCTCCGCTTGCGATGGCACTCGATCCAGATACTCTAGAAGCTGTGGCAGTGGCGCGTTTGGGCCGGGAAAATCCCGGCGGGCCATCGGCTTGCTGAACAGGCGCGAGAGAAATTGGAAACGATTCTCCGAGACCTGAAACAGCGCCTTGTACATCAATTGCTGGACCATCGCTTGGCGGCGGATGTCCACGATGAAAGCGATCCGGGGGCGAATCTTGGCAATGTAAGTGAAGTTTTGCTCAGGGCCGACGCCCAGATAGGCCCCTCCGCTGGCGCCCAATTCGCGCAGCTTGTCCACCACGTGGAGATAGGAAGTCTCGTTCGAAATGAAATTGTCCGACAGGAAAAATCCGCCCTCTTCGGAAAACTTCGCCACCAGGCGCGAAAATTCCTCGGGGGGAATGGGGCGCGTGTGCGACCTGGGAACCGGCTGGAGATCCTGCGCGATGAGGCCGATGGCGAAGGCCAGGATGACGGCCACGGTTCTCAGCAGAGAAGGCAGAGGCTTCTCCCTGGTGAAGAGCCAGCGGGGGAACGGAATCTTACTCACTGCCTTTCCATTTTTCTGTCGCGCCATCTGATTCTTGGGCATGCGCCGGCGGCTTGACCGATTCCCGGCAGTTCCAGAGACACTGCTCGCCGGAAAAACGCCTTAACGCGGCCTGCGCAACTGTCACTAAGATTCTTAGAAAATGCTGCCGCATGTTACCCGGGTACGTCAACAGGTTTCGCACGCCGTTGGATGGATTGGCTCGGTTGCCCGGTTTGCCCGGTTTTCCCGGTTTGTTTCTGTTTTGACAGAGGTGCCAATTGTGGTATCATGAGTCTCTTTCTTTTCGGGAATAGTGGGGGTGTGCGCGTATTGCGCAAATGCCCGCGGCGGACAGGGTTGGGCGGGATTGAAAGTGCCGTCAAGGCAAGGTAAAAATTTGCATATAGCATAAGCTGGAGAGAATCGATGAGTCGAAATGGGGATTTATTTGTTCATCCTGGGGTACCGCTCAAAGGGGAGCAGGTGGTCAAGCACTACCAGGTGGGGGTGGATGTGGTGCACGCGGTGGACGGGATGAGTCTGCAGGTGGAGCCGGAGATGCCGGTGGCGCTGGTGGGGGTGAGCGGATGCGGGAAATCGACGCTGCTGAACCTGCTGGGGGGAGTGGACCGGCCGGATTCGGGGTCGATCTGGGTGGATGGAGTGGATTTATGCGGGCTGAGCGAACGGGATCTGGAAGAGTACCGGCTGACCAAGGTGGGGTTTGTATTTCAGACGTTCAATTTAATTCCGTCGCTGACGGCGCAAGAGAATGTGGAGCTGCCGATGACGATGGCGGGTTGGCTGGGGGCGCACGACAGGCATGACCGGGCGCAGCGGCTGTTGGAGCTGGTGGGAATGGAGAAGAAGGCGGGGAAGCGGCCCGACGAGTTGAGCGGCGGGGAACAGCAGCGGGTGTCGATCGCCGTGGCGCTGAGCAATGATCCGGCGATTATTCTGGCGGACGAGCCGACGGCCAATCTGGACCACGCCAATCTGGAGGTGGTGGCGGCGCTGTTGATTCAGTTGGCGCGGGATTATCACAAGACGGTGGTGATTGCCACGCACGATCCCCGGGTGTTCTCCAAGGTGCCGTCGATTCTGGAGATGGAAGAAGGGAAGATGAAGGAAAAGTCGTAGATATCTGA
>JACQGG010000154.1 GCA_016199665.1 Acidobacteriota bacterium
GGGCTGGAGGCGAACCATATAACCCTCGTGGTCGGCATACCAAACCGTGACCGGATCGGTGGAGTTGTCAATCCAGGTCCTCCGATTGTGGGCAAAGGGTTCGGGAAGCACGTACTCAATCCACTGCTCCGTCCTGGGGTCGAATCTGCCGAACCGCCCCGCGTGCAGCTCGCTGGCCCATATTTCCCCGTTTTTGTCCGGCATGGCTTCATAGAAGCTCACATAGGGCGTCGGCGGATAGTACTCCTTGGCAAGATGTGTCTTCCCATCCATTCTTATCAGGGCGCCCGCCCTGCCCCCAAGCCAGGCATTGCCTTCCCGATCGAATGCCCCTTTGGCCGGCCCGGATAAAGGGGTGTGAGTCTCGGCTTCCCACATCAGGCCCGTCCGGATATCGAGCATCCCCACCAGGTTTCCGGGCCATTGCCCCCCGGCCCAGAAATTGCCATCCTGGCTGATCAAATTGTCATAGGTGCTGCGAATCCTCTTGAACGGGTATTTCTTTACGATCTTGCCTGTCTCAGGATCGATCTTGAGCACCGCACCGCCCGCCGTGTTCCAGATCGAACCATCGGGCGCCAGGCCGAAATTTCCAAAACCGGGGGAATTCACAGGAGCATCCGTCTCCACCCGGACTTGCGTAAACCGTTCCGTCCGGGGATCAAACTTGGTCAGACTGTGCGCCCAGTTTTCCGAAAACCAGACGACATCGTTCTTGTCCACCCAGACCGAGTGGGTCCCCGGGAGCGCGCCTGGGATTACCGGAATGTGATACTCGGTGACGACCCCGGACTTGGGATCCAACTTTCCGACGAAGGAACTGCGGTGAGGCGTGTACCAAATATTACCTTTCGAATCTCCGCCCACGTCGTGGGCAGCCAGTTCCAACCGCGGCAATTCGTATTCGGTCACAACCACACGAGTGGCAGGCCCGCGCGGTCCGGGAAGCAGATGGAACGGCGGATCTTTTGCTTCCGGCCCTCGAACTCTTGCCAGGAACTGGACGATTTTTTCTCTCTGCTCGAGCGGTTCCCGAAGCTGCTCGCGCACATTGATGAGCGGCGAGCCGGCCCCGGTGACCATCCGGGTCACTATCGTTCTCCAACCTTGCTCATCATGCCGGCTGCGAAAAATCTGCTGGTACGAGTGGCACCAATTGCAGGAATTGATGAACATTCTCTTCTCCTCCCCCGTACCCGGGAGATTCATCAACCACTCGGCGCCCGTCAGTTGCGCCGCGATCTCCTGGGTGGGAGGCAACCACTCGGTATCGGCGACCTGCTCCAACACAATATCTTCCAGTTGCGTCGCCCCATCAATCCGGACCGATTCCTTCAAGTAGGGGCGGAACTCCATGGGCCGGGCGATTCGCAGCGTATAGAGGTTGGTTTCCAGTTTGGGGAACTCATACCTTCCTTCCGCATTGCTATAGACCGTGGTCCGAATGGCATTCTTTTGGGAAATCAACTGGATCATGATTCCTTCCAGCGGTTCCCCCTTGGCGGACCGCACCCTGCCCTGGGGCCCTCCCAGCAACTTATGGCTGCCTTGGGCTCCCGCTTCCTGCCCCAGCGCCCCAACGGCAATGATCAGGCAGACAACGGCTTGCCGCACAACTCGGAGCTTCTCCATGAGTCCTCCTTTAGAAGAACGCTGATTATTGCCCACCCGCGACACGAGTGTCTGCTTACAGACACTAGTACCGGAAATTAACCAGGAAATAGGCCCGGTTTGAGGTCCCTCCCCATTGCGGCTGTGACAGCAGTCCCGGATTTTTCACGGTGATGGCAAATGTCTCAGGCCGGGCGATCAGGCCGGCGTCGATCGTGGCTTGCAGTTCCGTCTCGCTCAGCCGCCGTGTTACCAGGGGCTGGTCGTCCAGGTACGCCAGCGATTTGCTGGTGAAGTTCACTCCCCTGATCGTCAGAGTCACGGTTGGATCGCCCGCCGTCACCATCGCGGGGGTGATGGAATCAATCCCGGGACAGGGCTGCCCAAAGGAGTAGGTGCGATCGTTCAGACCGGCGGCGGTCCGGGTTCCCTGCGCGGTTGCCTGTTTCAGGGCTGCCACCCAATCCCTTCCCTCCACCATGCCCCGGTACGAGTTTCGCAACGGATTCTTAAACCAGGGGTGAAAAGTGCGGTCGGCCACCTTGCCGTCTTTGACAACCCACTCAATCTTCTGCAAGTTGCGGACATTTTCAAGGGGATCGGCCGCAACGATCAACAAGTCCGCAAACTTGCCGGCCTCCAGAGTGCCCACCCGGTCCAGCACCCGGAACGCCTCCGCACTGTTTCGCGTGGCCGCCTGGATCGCCTGCATGGGAGTGAGTCCAACGTCCTCCACGAGAATTTGCAACTCGTGATGGACACCCGCTCCAGGCACGGCCCAACTGGAAGTGTCATCTCCGACCAGCACCTTTCCCCCCGCCCGAACATACTGTCCGATGAATCGCATAAAGTTCTGAAAACCCTTCAGCCGCATCTCCCGCGCCGCCGGTTCCAGGTCGTCAAATTCCCGATACACTCCCAGTTCCTTCAGCCGCCGATCCTCGGGAACATAGGCCAAGCGGGGATTCTCATAGAGCTGGTAGTCTTCCAGTTCGAAGTCCCCGCGCCTTTTCTGCAATCCACGGCCCTCGGCGATCAGGTCCGGTTCCAGGAAAACGTTGCGCTGAACCAGCAGCCGGATCATTTCCTCTGCTTTCTGCTCGTCCATATCCGCAAACGGAGTGGGGTCAAGCGAGTGGGCTTCGTCCTCACCCCACCCTTTCCATTTCGCCGGGTCTTTGGCGATGGAGATATTGATTCCCGCAGCGTGCTCCAGGACGTCGGCGCCGGCCAGGACGGCTTCCTTTCCGTAAACCTCCGGCCCGATCGCCTGGGCCACAACCGGCAAGCCGGCCCGGTGCGCTTCCGCGACAGCCGCCTGAAAAACCTCCAGCGAGAGCCCTCTTCGCAGATTGAACAGGTCCGCTTTGGCCGCCACGTTGCGCCGCACCACCTCCAGGGCCTTCTCCCGCGTCATGGGGCCTTCGGCTCCGACCACACGCAAGCCCGGCCAAGCCGCAAGCAAGCTTTCAAAAGTCGCGAACATCCGGGGACCCGGGACCTTGCCTCGCTCAATCGCCTCCCGCTGTGCGCGGCCCCACTGGCCGGAGCCGCCGATGTCAAAGATGGTCGTCACGCCGTGGGCGAGCATGAGTTCCGGCATCCACCACTGGTAGTGAACATGTGCGTCCATCAGGCCGGGAAGAATGAACTTCCCGTCCGCCCGCAGGACCTGGGCGCCGGCCGGATAGGAGGCTTGGCCCTTGCGGGACATGGTCTCGATGCGATCGCCGCGGATGATAATCAAAGCATCCGGGAGGGGCGGCCCGCCTCTTCCGTCTATCAACGTCCCCCCTTCAACTACCAGCCAGCCCTGCTCCTGGCCCCGGGCGTCGGAGGGGATCAAGGGAATCCCCAATAGCGCAAAGAACAGACAAGAAAGAGAGTAGCGCAGGAATCTTTTCATGGCGTTGGTCTCCGCCGGTTGGATGCGATTATCGCGCACGGCATCAAGGATTCAATAGAGGACTTTCCGGGTCATAGCAGCAGCGCTCTCGCCGATAACGGGCCCCATCGGCCAAATCGTCTGTGCTGGCCGTATGCCGGGCCCCCTTCCCGATCCGGAAACTACGCTGGAGGAACAATACGGAAAATGAGTGCCCAGAGATGCCGGAGCACCCATACCCTCGCAAGCGAGCGGGCACCCGGCGGGCTAACCTGCATCCTACGTTCGTCCAACTTGATTGTCAATGGCTCTGCCGGGGCTTGCTACAGGCGGATTATCACCGTATCCTGATGATTTTACGGTATAGTGGCTCGTCCATGGCAAACCGGAGAATTGCGTTGAAAAACCCGGGGAAAACGGCGATAGCCTGCGTGCTGGCCTGGGCCGTGCCCGGACTGGGGCACTTGTACTTGAAAAGGACAGGGCGCGCCGCCGTCTTTTTTGCCTCCTTCATTCTGCTGTTCTGGCTCGGCCTGGCCCAAAACGGCAAGATTTATTCCCTGGAAAACCTGGAGTTCTTTTCCCTTCTGAAATTCTTCGACAACGTCAGCATGGGGCTGATTTATTTCTGGGCGCGCTTGACCGGGCTCGGACCCGGCGACATCACTTCTTTCAGCTTCGAATACGGCAATACTTTCCTGCTGACGGCGGGCCTGTTAAATATGCTCTTTATCGTGGATGCCTTCGATACGGCTCAGGAGCGAAAGCATTGAATCACTTCGTATCGCTTGTGATTTTTGCCATCGTTGTCTCAGCCTGTTTTGCGCTGCTGATGAAGCCGACCGACGCTGAACGCTGGAGGTACTTCTTTCGACTTCTCTTTTATTTCATAGGCTGTGGATTTATCGTGGCGTGGGTGATGTATTTCTTCCCGTTGTAAGAACGGGGGGCGGGGGCCAGGGGTCAGGAGGCGCTCTGGATTTTGCTCTGCTCCGGCGTAGCCGCAACCCAAGATCTGGTTCTGAACGGCAGTGGATCCGCCCTCA
>JACQGG010000156.1 GCA_016199665.1 Acidobacteriota bacterium
CCTCCAGACTGTAAAAGAAGAAGCCATATCCAGCAACCCTGAGGAGTACCGGCACTGCCTCAGTTTACACCGTCTTGAATGATGAGTCCCCATGCGCTCAAGCGTGTCTGGCTAACATGAATTAGGCTGCCGACTGATGCCGACCAATTCGCGCCAAACACCGCCATTCCCGCGTCCTAGTACCGCAATTTCAATCCGGCATGGGTGAGCCGTATTGTCCCAGTTACCCATACTTTGTGCAAGAGAGAACTTCGTCCCCTTCTGCCGCCAAAGGCCGCGCGATTGGCGGCCTATTCCATAAGCGTGGATACAAATCCGAAACCCATCGGCCGACTCTTGCAGCCCCCTTCCGCCAAGAGCCTCCAAGCTGGGCTGCTGGAAGGTCCACTTCCAGTGTCTGACCAGGCCCGTCAGCACTGTGGTGATGGAACTAAAAGGCCTCAGGCATACGAAAAAACTTCAAGCTATTCCCGCTGCCTCTCATGACGATCTGTTTCTCTTCCGGGATGAGGTCGAATGCCGCGGCGCCTTCCTCGAACCGGTACAGGGGCGGCACATCACCACAGTCCCCATAGTTCCAGATCCCCGTAAAATTCCCAGACTCTCCAGGCCCTGAAAAGATAATCTTCTTGGCGTCTGGGTACAGCAGGGCTTTTGCGAGCCCCCTTCGGGCCAAGCCCCGCCGAGCTGGGTTCGGGAGGCCGGTCTTTGGGCCCGAGATCACGCAGTGAGGGGCGACATCGCCACTATCGGTGCGCTTAAAGAGCAAAATCCCCTGGTCCGAAACGACGGCCATGAGGTCATTGACGGGATCGACCGTCAAGCGGCGCGGATGGCGCATCTGGGTCTTGGGCCCGCTGAGAACGCGAACCGGGGCGACATCTCCGCTCGCTTCCCTGGGAAACACCAGGACCGCTTCGCTGGTTCTTTGGGTCGTATAGACCTCATTATGGATGGGATCGACCTCAACCTGATCCAGATCCATACCGCCGCCGATCAGGGTCTTCGGCCCCTGAATGATCCGAAGGGGTTTCTCATTCCCCTGCGCGTCAGCGCGGAAAAAGAGGATGGCCTGTGCGAATGGATTGGGAACCACGATCTCGTTGTGGACAAGATCCGAAGCTATTCCATGGCTGGTTCGCGCCATGTGAGTCGCCTCACCTTCGAGAACTCTAATGGGAGTGGTTGGTTTGTCTGCCGAACTGGCAAACACCGAGATTCTCGGAACGCTTGTTCAATTGGGGACCAGAATCTCTTTTCGTTTCGGGTTGTAAGTGATCGTCCCAAAATTACCCAAGCCCATGGGCACGGTCCCCAGTGGGGCGGATCGAATTGTCCGGCGCGGAGCGACATTTCCCTGGGCGGTTCTTGGATAGACCGTCGCCGTGTGATTATTATAGTTGGCGACCCACAGCTCATCCCGTTTCTTGTCTATGACCGAAGTCGTGGGACCGCTCAGTCTCGTCTCGGGTCCGCGCAGGACGCGAACCGGGGCGACATCTCCGCTCGCAGTGGCGTCGAAGAAAAGGATGGAATCATCCACCGTGTTGGCCAGCACGAGCTGATTGCTCGCCGAGTCGAGGAAGATTCCTGAAGGCAGACGCATCCCTGTCTTTGGCCCCTGGATCACCCGCAGCGGCCTGGCATCCCCATTCGCTCTCGAAGAATATACGGTAATGGATGGAGGTAGAAACTTCCCCGTGGAAGGGGTCAGAGGTCTTCTTATATCGGCGATTGACTTCAACTTGTGCTGCAACTCGGGGGGCACCACAGACGGCGAACTCTCCCAAATCTCACCCGGTTCTGTATGGCGCCAGTTGCCGTGATTCACGACATAGATCTCATTTTTCTCGGAATCCACGTAGATCCCGTGCGGATCGGCCAGTTCCGTCGCAGGCCCTTGAATAAAACGGAGGGGGTCGTTGCCTACTTGAGCGGTCCTCGGGTAGACGGCGACCCTGTTGACGTGTTGGACGGTGATATACAGTTCCTGAAATTTTGGATCGAAAAAAAGCCCAAACGTACCGTGCGAATCGGTGAACTCTCGCGACGGCTCAATGTCTCCGTTTCCATCGATGGGGAACGCGACCACACCGGCGCCCTCATCCTCCACATAGTAGATCTCTTTGAAGTCCGGAGAGACGGCTAGTGTGCAAACGCCTCCCAGGCCGGTTTTCGGCCCTGCAATCCGGCGCAGGGGTTCTCTGACCACATCGACTGGCATCGGCCCAAACTCAACCCGATAAGTGTCGATGCTGGAACCCCATTTTGAGCCTCGATTATCATTGCCCAGGAACAACTCCCCCCTCTCTTCGTCTATCGCGACGGCGCGGTAGGTGGGGTAAGGATTCGAGATGACGCGGATGGGATCTCGCTTGATGATAACGGTGCGCCTTTCCGCTGGCCTGGCGGTTGCCTGGGCCAAAGCCAGACCCGCGCGATTGCTTTTCCCAATCCAGGACGCCGTCCAGCACAAAAGAACCGTGAGCGCCGCCAGCGCCAACACTACCGATTTTTTCATCATCGCCAACCTCCATTCTTATCCCGGTTTCTCAAAGCCAACCCCCCACAACCCTGGACAAATCCTTGGTTCGCGGCCCTGCCTTGTTCTTAACAAAAATTTTCGATGGGTGAGCTTCAATTGAAGCCCCTGATTCCGGCGGACTAAGGTTTCCCGCGATGTCCATGCGGGCATCGCTGAACATCACAAACAGATTACTGCCTAGAACGTAACAACATCTGCGCCCCTCCTGTCAACTCCTTTTTAATGCCCAGGCCGCAGGTCAGCCAAAACTGGGGGAGGGCAAGGGCCGGCAAGAGCTCAGCCGTCTTGACAGTCCGGGGACAATGGTTCATTCTCTTGGAAATCGGAGGAGCGCCAGTCCATTTTTTCAAACTGAGCGGGCGCTGCCAGGCAAGCAATGATCCGTTGTAGATATCCGTCTATGCCGGGGGGTTCGATGGACAGAGTGAAGCGCTGCGCCGTGCGGTTGAGCGGGTTATGCGGGTTGTTCTTGGCGGGTTTTGCGCTGGTGGCCGGGGCGCAGGATTTTCCCGAGGGAAAAGGAAAAGAAACGGTGGAATCAGTCTGCGCCCAGTGCCATGGGTTGCGGCCGGTATACTCTTCCAAGATGACACCGGAGCAGTGGAAACGCCTGGTGGATGACATGGTGGGGCGGGGCGCTCCGCTCCTGGACGACGAAATTCCGGTCGTGGTCGAGTACCTGTCCAAGAGTTTCCCCAAGGTGAAGTCGGATGACAGGATCAACGTCAACAAAGCCACCGCCAGGGAACTTGAGACCGCTCTTTCCCTGTCGGCCAAGGAGGCCGAGGGCATCGTTCACTACCGCGAGGAAAACGGGTACTACCTGAAGTGGGAAGACCTCGGCAAAGCGCCGGGTCTGGAGAGCAGGAAAATCGAGACGCTGAAGGATCGGCTGACGTTTTAACCCGGCCGCGAATAAGATTGACCGCGCGGCCCGCCAAGGCGCCGGGGATCTGCCGGCTGTTTCGTCGTGCCTTTCTAGAAGCAATCTGGATTGAGCGGCTTTCGATTGAGGCAGACCTGACGCGTCGCGGCCGGGGCGGATTTCGCGGCGGGATTTTTCACGCGTGGGAGGAGGGCACATGATGCGGAGCTTGGTAAACGAGTTGTTGAATGACAGGATTTCCCGCAGACGATTTCTTTCCGGGATGGTCGCGGCCGGCTACAGCGCCGCCTCCGCGCGTTCCGCGCTGCAATCGGTCAACCCTTTTACTCCCGGAGCGGACGTGCCGCCGTCGCTAACCCGGACGGTGAAGGGAACGGGGGGCGAATTGATGGTAGACCAGATCCTGGAGACCGGCGCGCAGTACATATTCGTCAGTAACGGCTCCGGGCTCGGTCCCCTGTGCGATGCGGTGGTCTCGCGCCCCCGTCTGCAGCTCATTCAAGCGACCCACGAAGGCCAGGTCGTGGCCGTTGCCGATGGTTACGCCAAGGCTTCCGGAAAGACGGCATTCGCCATGTTCAGCCGCGTGGGGCTGCCGCATTCCACCTCCAACATGTACAACGCGAGCAAAGACCGGACCCCCCTTGTCGTCCTGAGCGACCACGCCGAGGTCATGCGGGAAGGGACCGACAGCCACGAGGACATCGACGACTGGATGGAGGCGGTCAAGCAATACACGAAATGGCGCTGGGTGGTCCATCAACCGGAACGGATCCCGGAATGGATCCGGCAGGCTTGTAAAGTGGCCGGCGTACTGCCCTGCGGGCCGACTGCGGTCCGCATCTTCCGCGACCTGCTTTACCGCGAGAACGTGACAGCGACGATCTTTTCCGGCAAGGCGTTCCAGATTCCGATGGAGCTTCGCCCCGACGCGAAGGAAGTGGAAAGGGCGGCGCGGCTGCTGTTGGAGGCCAAGTCGCCGCTGCTCTTTGCAGGGCCGGAATCGAGCCAAACCCACGCGCAGAAACCTTTGATCGAGCTTGCCGAACTGCTGGGCATGCCCGTGACGCAGGCCCGGAGTTTTTTCTGTGATTTTCCAAATTTTCATCCGCTCCACGTGGGAGAACTCACCAACCAGATGCGGTATCCACAGAAGATTGACCTGCTGCTGAACTTCGGGGCGCGTCCCGCGACCGGGACCGCCATACGGGGGGCGCGCATTATTCACGCCAGCGTGGATCCAGAAACCATTGGACGAAACACCCCGCTCAGCGTGGCCCTGGTTGGAGACTTGAATCAGGTGGCCAAGGCGCTGGTGGAGGCAGTTCGCAGCATGGCCAGCCCTCAGGACCTTGCCCAGCGCGCCGCCCAGCGGCGCGCCGAGTGCGCCGCCTTCACGGAAAAAGTTCGGGCGGCGCGCTTTGCGGCGGCCCGGCGCGGTGAAGGCAGCCCGATTCCGTGGCAGCGCATGATGGTGGAGTTTGCCGATCTGCTGGACAAGGACGCGGTGATCGTGGAAGAAGTAGGGACTGAGGCCAAGATTCTCAGCTTTTTTCCGTTTGCCGAAGACGGCGGCATGCTCAAGGTCGGGCGGACCGAGGGACGCGCGCTGGGCTGGGGCGTGGGGGCCTCCGCCGGCGTCAAGCTGGCCTTGCCCAACCGCCAGGTTGTCTCCTTCCAAGGCGATGGCGGCTTCCTGTTCGGCCAGACCGATTCGCTCTGGACGATGTCCCGCTATGACATTCCAGTGCTGACGGTGATCCTGGACAACCGAACTTACGAGGAGACGCGCTGGCAGATCATGGGACAGATGGGACCGGCGGGCCAAAACAACCGCGATTACGTCTCCTATCTGGGGGACCCGGATGTCTCTTTTCCGAAGCTGGCGCAGGCCCACGGGATCAAGGGGGAAACGGTCCAGAACAGCGACCAGTTGCGCCCGGCGATCCAGCGTGCGATCAAGACGCTGCGCGACGGGCGACCGTATCTGCTTGACGTGCGGCTCGAGACCTTCGGCGTCGGCGCGGAGGTCACCTGGTACCAGAAGTTCTCACTCGCTGACAACCGCGAGCGAAAAGTGTAATCGGCCTGGGAGCCGGCCCGATTTCCGGCGTCGAACCGGCCGCTCCGGAAGTTGGATGGGTCGCCATTTCTTTACCCTGGGTCTAACTCCATAAAACAGCGCGAGGTTTTCTAATGAAAAAAATCCCACTGGCTTTAGCCATCCTGGCCGGTCTCGCTTTGGCTATTTACCTTTTCAGCCCTTTCAAGCGAGAGTTGACAGACGTTCAAACTTATCCGGCGCCCCGCTATCCCTCGTACGTGGCCTCGCAGCCGCAGACATTAGGGGATGAGCCGTTGCGGGACCTGGCCCGAAAGGTGGTCCGATCTATGGAGGGAGAAACGCCGCTGGGAGTGGTAGGGGCCGGACAAAAGGTCCTGCTGCGGATGGCCACGGATTTCACGTGCATCAGTACTTTATGACCTATGAGCTGAAAACCAGGGGCTCGGACCGGCGGTTCAAGATTATCGATCGGGGACGTCTGACCGCGCTGGATGACCCGGAGGTGAAGGCTCTGGCAAGCAGGTACGGCAAGGCCGAAGATCTGCTGAGGGAGGACTGGATTCCCGCCATCCCCGGGATCAACGTGAAGGGGGATTTTCAAAAGGATTACGGGAGCAATCCACTCGGCTATGTCCTGAGGGAGGCCGAGGAGATCAAAAAGGGGAACTACCCATACCTTTTCTAACCGCTCCTTGGCGGGCGGCAGCGGAAGTCTTTGCTCCTGTGGCGGGAGTCGCCCGCCAAGGAACGGCGGGCTCTGAATTCTAGTTGTTGCGCTCTCTTCCCAGGGCTCGGCTAGCGCTGCGCCCTGGGCCATTCTCCGCCTGCCCGCCAAAATGCGGCGGGCTCGCAGCAGACTCGCCCCGGTAGAAATGCCACACGATC
>JACQGG010000157.1 GCA_016199665.1 Acidobacteriota bacterium
CACTGGGATTTTCGCTCAGGCACCTCGTCCGGCACGGATGAAATAGGGCCTGAGGATCTGACTTTCCGTACCAGTGGCGCCAGCCCCGCCAGTGGACCTAGCCGAGTACGTGGCAGCTCCATATTCTTGAATGCCGGCGGGGGCGCCGAGGATCTGGCCTGCTCCGACTCGGGATTTCCCCACGGCAATGAAGCAAGGACGGCCGGCGCATGGGTCAAGACGAAGTCTACGACGCAGCCCGCCTTTTTTGATTATGGCAACGAGGCGCCCCACGAGCGTTTTACCTTGCTCGTCAGTCTGAAGGGAAAGTTCATGTTTGCCAGTGTAGGTGACGATTTTGAGGCTGCCACCGCGGTCAACAACGGGAGGTGGCATTTTCTGGCGGCGACCTACGATGGAAGGCAGGCGAACCTTTATGTGGATGGGAATCTTGACGGCAGCAGGAAATTAAACCTTAAGACTACGTCCAACGGCAGCGCTGTGATTGGAAGCGTGAGAGGAGAAACCGCCTTTTTCACCGGGATGATCAACTCGCCGTTTATCTCCAATTACGCTTTATCACCCCGGGAGATCCGCGATTTAGCCAAGAATTCCCCCAGGGACTAACGTCCTGTCCCAGAAGTTGGCAGGGATTAGCGTTTTCACGCAGTCAGTGCGAGGCCAGACACGTGACACGTCGCAACATTTCTGCAATCCTCATCGCCCTCCTCGCCATCTATGACGTGGGCTTCCTTCATTTCTATGTTCGAGCGAATCTGCTGACTTCGGTCATGCTCGTGCTGGCGTTCGCCATTGCGGGATTTGCCGCCGGGTTACTTCGCGTATCCCACCATCGCCGCAGCAACGCAGGCCAGCTACGCATTCCCTCCCATTCTATCTTAGAGCCGCCATCGCCAACGGCACAACTTGTACCTCGCATCCTTTCCAGCCAATTACATCTCAGGATCAATCACCATCGGATATCACTCCTGACCCTCTGCGTCGCCTCCTATGATGTTCTCCTCATCTACCTCGGCCTCGAGATGGATTTCCTGAGCGGGGCGGCCCTCGTCTTGGTGTCGGCCGCGGGCGGCGCACTCGCCTGGAGGGTTCGGGCCATCCTCTTCCGAGTCATCACTAAGCGATTTGCTGTAGACGCGCTTGTCTTGACAGCCCTTGCCGCCTCTTGTTTTTACCTGTATGCAGGCTTTACCGACATCTTCTACCCGATCACCCAGGATCACACACACGCGTATGCCGGCACAAGATACGTTGTGGCTCACCCCAGCTTTACCTTCGTCGCAGGATATACTCACCCTTTTCCTTTATTGGCGCCCTACTTCTATGTTGTGCAATCGCTGACTCGCGACACGCAGTCGATGAACATTATTCCTTCGTTCTTGATTCATATTCTCAACGCCTTTCTCATTTATCGAATCTCCCGGCTGTTGAGCGGCGGCCGCAACGTCATCCCCGCTTTAGTAGCAGCGTTTATATTTCTTGCTATCGGCGGACCGTTCCAATCACTTCTGGTATTTCCCCACGTGGGCCCGATCCTGACCGCGTTCTTTGCGCTCTGCTCGCTCTACCTTTTCTTGAAGGTCAATCGTGGGCCTGTCGACTACAGACGGAGTCAGCTCTACTTCTCCTTTGCGTTGTGCCTGATCTCGATCGGTTTCGGCTCGCATTTTGTCGCGTTGCCGGTGATTTATGGTCTTGCGATGGCAGCCCGCTTCAGGCGGTTCAGGAGGGATGTTCTCTGGGCGATGGCAGTTCTGGGCGTCGGCGTTGGGCTTATCTTTCTGTTGTCGAATCTCTTCAGAGTGCAGTACGGTATCGGCGACGCGGGTTCCAGGGGCTGGTTTTCAGTCAGCTCGTTCGTGCAAAGGATAGGAGACTACCCCTATTCGTTTTCTTACACCCTGACGCTGTTCTTCCCCTGGGTCACTGCGGCATTGGCGACGCTTTTCTATGACAGTTTCGCCGTGTTGCGGGACGCGGGAGCGTTTCAGAGTAAGTTCTCCTGGCACTTCTCGCTGCTGATTCTTTCGGTACCCCTTGCGTTTTGCGAAAAGAGAAAGGCCATGGCGCTGTACGCACTGGTGGCCGGGATGTTCTTCTTGTGGGTTCCCTTTGTTTTTGCTCCGACCTCGGGATGGAATCAGAGACATTTCTCACAGTCGATCGTTGTTTCTGCGGTGTTTCTGGGACTGTTGGCGCACTACATGTTTGAGGCCATCGTGAAGATCAGGCCCAGCGGGGTTCGCACCGCTTTGAACTGGTTGCTTGTTCTGTTTTGGGCAATATTGACGGTCCGAATCGTGATGGTCTCACGCAATGAAATAGGAAGGTTCGTTCGGGACCAGTCAGCCGCTTCGGCCTCTATAGAGCGATTTATCGAGGAATTCAAGAAAGTCAGGGTGCAGGACCGAAAGAAGCAGATTTATCTCCTCACAAACAGGATTCCCGAAAGAGCATCGATCATAGGAATCCCCGGAGAGAACTGTTACTACTTTTACTACTTAGCCGCTAAGTTCAAAGATCTCCCGGTTGACTTATATCGAGAAGTGTATATGGATCTCGAGACCCGCAGGCCACTCAAGCAAGAAAGATTCATGAATTGCTTTCTCAGGCTTGAGGATGGAAGCGCCTTCGGGTTTTTTACAGACAGGGCAAGACTCGTCAAGGTATTACAGGATTATCCAGATATCCGGCGTGACGATGTAATTGTGCTGACTTGGCAGGAAGCGTTAAAACAGGGAAAGCTGCCTGAAGGTTAACTTTGGCCCCGGGCCGCCCCCTTCTTCCCAGGGGGAACGGGTTTGGCGCGAGGTCTGCGTCCGGCAAAGGCGGCTTCCGTAGAGCGTAACGCTTCCAGATCGGCAACAGGGACCCCGAGCCCCCAGCCGCCAATCCCCAATCCCCCTAACTCATCGCCGCCAGCGCTTCTCGAATCACTTGCAGCCCCTCATCGAGGGTCGGCTGATCGATGTTCAGCGCGGTTCGGAAGCGGATGGATTTCTCGCCGCAAGCAAGCAGAATGAGGCGCTTCTGGAAGCAGCGCCGGATAAATTCGCCGCGCCGCTCCGTGGTGGGGAGATCGATGGCGCACAAGAGTCCCCGGCCGCGCGCGTTGGAAACCAGTCCCGGGAAGTCTTCCTGAAGCTGAAGCAATCGCTGTTGGAGGAATTCGCCGGTTTTGGCAGCCCACGCCACCAGGCCTTCGGCTTCGATCACTTCCAGGTACTTCCGGCAGCGCACCATGTCGGCCAGGTTTCCGCCCCAGGTGGAGTTGATCCGACTGGGGACGTGAAAAACATTCTCCGGCTCCTCGTCAACGCGCTCACTGCACATGATGCCGCACACTTGAGTTTTCTTTCCAAAGGCGATCAAGTCCGGCTCCGCCTCCGCGAAGTGCTCGCAGGCCCACATCCTTCCCGTCAAGCCGACCCCGGTCTGGACTTCGTCGAAGATCAAAAGCGCATCATTCTCCCAGGCGAGCCGGCGGAGCTGCTCAAGAAATTCCCGCCGAAAATGGTTGTCGCCTCCCTCGCACTGAATCGGCTCGATCAGAATGGCGGCAATGTCGTCCTTGATTTCAAGAAAGGCCGCCTCGATCTGCCGGATGCTCTCTCGTTCCGTCTGCTCCAGTTCTTCCAAACGCTGCGGGGTCATCGGGAAAGTGATCTTGGGGTTGATGATGCGCGGCCATTTAAATTTTGGAAAGTACTCGGTCTTGCGCACGTCAAACGAGTTGGTCAGCGAGAGCGCGTAGCCCGAGCGCCCGTGGAACGCCTCCCGGAAATGGATAACCTGGCTGCCCCGCTCTTCACGATATCCCTTGCGGAAGTTCTTGCGGGTCTTCCAGTCGAAGGCGACCTTGAGGGCGTTTTCCACCCCCAGGGCCCCTCCTTCGATGAAAAAGAGATACTTCATGAATGCCGGCTTGGCCAGCCGCGCAAACGTTTCGACGAACTCCGCCATGGGGATCGAGTACGCGTCCGAATTGGAGACCTTGGTGATGGCGGCTTCCAACAGCTCCTTTCTGGATTCCTCGGTCAGCAGGTGCGGATGATTGAAGCCAATGGCATGGGTGGCAAAGAAGCTGAAAAAGTCGAGGAAGTATTGCCGGCGCAAAGAGTCGTAAAGACGGCTTCCCTTGGACCGCTCCAGATCCACCACCAGATCCAGACCGTCAGCCAGCATGTAGCGTGACAGGGTGGGGCGTACTTCGGAAGCGGCGAGCCGATTGCGGAGCGCCGAGTGCGGAGTGCCGACGAGTGAAGACACGGAATTTTCGTTCTTATTGCTCAAGACATGGCTCCCGTATCTGCTCTGCGCCCTTAAATGCATCCCCGATTAATCGCAGATCGCAGGATCGCAATCGCTAATTCGCAATCTAGCCGATCCGCTTCCAGCGCACTCCGTCACGGGTGTCCTCCAAAATGACGCCGCGCTGCAGCAATTGACCGCGGATCTCATCGGCGCGCTTGAAGTCCCGATTCCGCCGGGCGTCGCTGCGCGCCTGGATTAACTCGCGCACTTGGGCGTCAGTCGTGTCTTCGCCTTCCAGGTCCAGCGAGTCGAGCAGCGCGTTGAATTTCCCAAACGTGGTCAAAATCCGCTCACGGTCCCCTGCAAAAAGGCCTTGAGACTCTGCCAGGGCGTTCAAATCGTAGCGCGCGTCAAAGACCGCGCCCAGCGCGCCGGAAATATTCAAGTTGTCGTCCATGGCCGACTCAAAGCGAGCCAGCGCCTGCTGCAGGATCTCCCCGATCCGCGGGTTGCCGGCGGCGGCATCGCGGCAGGTGCGCACCAGCAACAGAAAGTTGTTAAGCGACCGCAATGCGGCCGCCGCCTGGAGGATTCCCTCCAGCGTGAAATTGAGCGGCTTGCGGTAATGCGTCGACAGCAGAAGGTATCGGATGGCCAGCGGGTCGAATCCTTTGTCCAGCAGGTCGCGCAGCGTATAAAAGTTTCCCTTCGATTTGGACATCTTCTCGCCATCGACCACCAGGTGCTCGGTGTGAAACCAGTACTTCACAAACGGAGCGCCTGTGACCCCCTCGCTCTGGGCGATCTCGTTTTCATGGTGGGGGAAAATCAGGTCCACGCCGCCGCCATGAATATCAAAAGAATCTCCCAGATACTTCATGCTCATTGCCGAGCATTCCAGATGCCAGCCGGGGCGGCCGCGGCCGACCCGGGTTTCCCAACTGGGCTCGCCTTCCTTGGGAGCTTTCCAAAGGACGAAGTCCCGCGGGTTGTCCTTTGAGTATTCGTCCGCTTCCACGGAGTGCCCGATTTGAAGCTGATCGGGATCCAGATGGGAAAGCCGGCCATACTTGGGAAATGCGGAGATTCGGTAGTAGATGGAGCCATCCTGCCGATAGGCGAGATTCTTCTCCAGCAGCTTTTCAACCAGCTCGACCATTTCCGGGATATGGCGAGTGGCATAAGCGACCCTCTCGGGCTGCTGCAGCCGCAGCCGGCGGCAGTCCTCAAAAAAAGCCTGGGCATAGCCGGCCGTATATTCTTCAAGCGAAACCCCGCGCTCGCAGGCGTTGGCGATCGTCTTGTCGTCCACGTCGGTAACGTTCATGACGTGCGTGAGCTGGTATCCGCGATAGAGGAGCCAGCGGCGCAGCAGATCCTGGGAGACAAACGTGCGCAAGTTGCCGATGTGCGCAAAATTGTAGACGGTGGGGCCGCAGGTGTACATGCGAACGCGGCCGGACTGCAACGGCTGAAACTCTTCCTCTCTTCCAGTTAAAGTGTTGAAAATCAGCATGTTGACGACTCTACATCTCGATCCAAATACTCATGTTACCTAGGCCAAAACGTGGAGTCAAACGGGGGGTCGTTGCCGGGTTGCCGTGACAACGGGCACAAAGCTGGAGGTGTCGAATGCTTGCCAGGTCAGCGGCGCAGCGGATCCACCACGCGCAAACCGGGAATGGCAACAAAGTTTCGATCATGCGTCCAGATTTCCCGGGCGCCATTTTCAAAGGCTGTTAACGCAATTTCCAGATCAAAAATACGCGGTCCGGCAATCTTGAGCTCTACCGCCAATTGCATGAGCTGATCAACAAGATCCGGCCCGGGCAGCCAGACCTGGGCGTCTCCCTCGGAAATCAACGATTGGATGAATGCTGAAGCTTGAACCGCCGTGGACGGTCTGCCGCTCCGGGAAGGATGCGCGACCATGCTCCAGAATTCAGCAACGTTGTTTAGGCAGAAGCCCCATCCCTGCGGCGCGTTGCACGCTGCTTCAATCGCTGTTCGGGCGGCCCGATGCTGCTCAGTGGCTGAACGATGCGCGTAAATCAGGAGATTAGTATCGACGGCAATCATGGATCGCGGCGCAGCCAATCATGCATTGCCGCTCGGTCCGCAACATCGATCACCCATGGAACCCTGCCCTCAGCGATGACCCACTGAATCCTTCTCTTCTGAACCGGCCGCCTTGAAACGGGCGATTTCAAGACAGCCCTCAAGCCTTCTTCCACCAGGGAGCGCAGCGGGCGGCGCCATTCCACAGCCCTTTTCTTGGCTGCAATGAGCAGTTCATCCGGAAGCTCCAGGGTCGTCTTCATACAGGAAACCATATTACCATATTTATGGGCGACTCCGCGTGTGTCACGCAGCCGCCCTGGAGTTCCTCCTTGCCTGGCTAATTTATATGGAGGCGGGCCGGGCCTTGCAGCCCGCCTCCTCTGTCTTTCATCGACACCTTGATCGCCGACCAGTTGCCGTGCGATCCCAGAATCTGCACCCGCAGGTCGGATTCGTTCTCCAGCCGTGGAACCTCGGGCTGCTCCACGATCAACCAAAGGGGAGAATCTCTCTGCAGGGCGCGACGCAACTCGGCCGGGTTTTCCAGACTTTCCAGAGCGGCCCGGCCCCTGCTGTAGTAGCCGACAGTGTGATGAAAAGTGCGGTACTGGTACAGCACTCCGTCAGCAGGAAGGGTGGCCAGCGCCTGGCGCACAACCTGGCGCGTGGAATGAAAGGGCTCCATGGCAGGGAGCACGGCCATGGTCAAAAACACCACGACCACCACATTGGCGCCGGCAAGGGCTACCAGGGCGCTGGCGATGCTGCGCCGGGCCAGCCCGGCGCCAAGCAGACTTCCGGCGCCAAGCAGGAGGCCCAGGACAACTCCCCTCCAGGCGCTGTGGTAGATCGTTTCAAGCGCCAGGGTGGCCGCGCCGCCCATGGCCAGCGCCATGACCCCGAGCAGAGCAAAAACAAACCGTCGCCGTCTCGCGGGAATTTCCTCAGCCGGGTCAGGCAGAAGCAAAGCGGTGACGATCGCAAGCGGCATCACCAGGGGCAGCACGTAGGCGGGCAGCTTGGACTGGCTCAGTGAAAAAAACAAAAAGGGAAGAACGATCCAGCTCCCCAGAAAGCAAAGCTCTGGAGTCAGGGATGGATGCTGATTCTCAAATGGCGGGCGCCGCAGCCGCAATTTGCACAGCCTGCGCCAAATTTGCTTTCCGCCCAGCAGTGTCACAACCGTCCACGGGTATATCCCAACAGCCAGCACACCGACATAGTAGTAGAACGGCTGTTCATGGTGGTGGATCCGGGTGAAGAACCGGGCGAGGTTGTGGTTCAGGATAAAGACGGAAATAAACTCAAAGCCGGTGCGCTCAATGATACGCCAGTACCAGGGGACGGCGACCCCCGCGCTGGCCAGCACCAGACAGGCCATCTGCAGGGATCGCCGCATTGACGGGTAAAGGAACAGCACCGGAACCGCGACCAAGGCTGCCAGCAGCAGAGCCACGGGGCCTTTAGCAAGCGCGGCCAGGCCAATGGCAAGCCCCGATGCCAAATAGCACCAGGTCTGATCCTTGAGAAACCCGTACAGGTAGAGCAACAGTCCCGCAGACAGAAGCGCGCTGAAAAGAGAATCGGTGCTCGCGGCGCGGCTGAACACGAAAAACAGAGGCGCCGTTGACGCAGTCAACGCGGCGGCAAACGCCGTGTCTTCGTTAGCCAGCCCTCGGAGCACCCACCAGAGGAGCAGTATCGAGGCAGCCCCAACAAGGGCAGAGGGAAGACGGGCGCTCATCTCGCTGACGCCGAACAGGGAATAGCCGGCAGCGGCCAGCCAGTAGTAAAGAGGGGGCTTCTCCAGCCACGGCTTTCCGTGCAGGGTGGGAACGATGTAGTCGCCACTTTGCCACATTTCCTCGGCAACCTGGGCATAACGAGGTTCATCCGCTCCCACAAAGGCCAGACCACCCAGCCGGAGGCCCACTGTCAGATAAAGCACAAGAAACAGAAATAGAAATCTAGTCAAGGAGGACGAAACCGTCGTCAAGTTTGGCGCTCGCACCACCCTTCAGATTCTAGCCCCAAATTAGCTGAATTTCACCGACCCGCTCCGGGGGCGGCTGCTAAATTCATTTTGCACTGAAAAGTCATTAATTCTTTAATTCTTTCACCGGCTGGAAAAAGGCGGGCAGGTCTGACGGGGGCGAGCACAAAAAAGGCTCCGTACGCCTGCGCGTACGGAGCCCGGGGCCTTGCCGAAAAGGGAGCGTTGCGTCAGTACATTCCCCCCATTCCGCCGCCGCCGTGCGGCATGGCCGGCTCTTTCTTCTCTTCCGGAATCTCGGAAACCAGAGCTTCCGTGGTAAGAAGCAGCGCGGCAACCGAGGCGGCATTCTGCAGTGCAGTGCGGGTCACCTTTGTGGGATCGATCACCCCGGCTTTGACCAGATCCTCAAACTGCTCGGTTTCAGCGTTGAACCCGAAGTTGAGATCCGTGCTTTCACTGACCTTGCCCACCACCACGGCGCCCTCGTGACCGGCGTTGCTGGCGATCTGACGCAACGGCTCTTCCAGCGCGCGGCGCACGATGGCGAGACCCACAGCCTCGTCGCCTTCCAACTTGAGCTTGTCAAGCGCTTTAATGGCGCGCACGAATGCGACCCCACCCCCGGGAACAATCCCTTCCTCAGACGCAGCCTTGGTAGCGTGCATTGCGTCTTCGACGCGAGCCTTTCTCTCCTTCAGCTCGGTCTCCGTCGCAGCGCCCACCTTGATCACGGCCACGCCGCCGACCAGTTTGGCCAGGCGCTCCTGGAGTTTCTCGCGGTCATAGTCAGACGTGGTTTCCTCAATCTGCGTGCGGATCTGCTTGACCCGGCCCGCAATATCCGACTGCTTGCCGTTCCCTTCAACGATGGTGGTGTTGTCCTTGTCGATCGTAATTTTCTTGGCGCGGCCAAGATCTTCCGTGCGGACGTTTTCCAGCTTGATTCCCAGATCCTCGGATATGACCTTGCCGCCGGTCAGGATCGCGATGTCCTCCAGCATGGCCTTGCGGCGATCGCCAAAGCCGGGCGCCTTGACTGCCGCCGCCTGCAGCGTGCCGCGCAGTTTATTGACCACCAGCGTCGCCAGCGCCTCGCCTTCAACATCTTCAGCCACAATCAACAGCGGCTTGCCCGACTTGGCCACCTGCTCCAGCAGCGGCAGCAGGTCCTTCATGGAGCTGATCTTCTTTTCATGGAGCAGAATCAGACAATCTTCCAGAGTGCTCTCCATTCGCTCCGGGTCGGTTACAAAA
This sequence comes from Acidobacteriota bacterium, assembly GCA_016199665.1. Classification (GTDB taxonomy): domain Bacteria; phylum Acidobacteriota; class UBA6911; order JACQSX01; family JACQSX01; genus JACQSX01. Next base: position 9,566 of record JACQGG010000157.1, read on the forward strand.
TAAGGGGACAGATATCCCCGGTCAAACTGCATGCCTTCAACAATTTCCAGCGAAGTCTCAATGGTCTTGGCCTCTTCGACCGTAATGACGCCATCTTTGCCGACTTTGCTCATCGCTTCGGCAATGATGTTGCCGATATTGGGGTCGTTATTGGCGGAAACGCTGCCGACCTGGGCAATCATTTCTTTGCCGCCCACCGGGGTGCTCATCTTCTTTATTGCGTCAACCACCGCCTCAACGGCCTTGTCAATACCGCGCTTGAGAGCCATTGGATTTGATCCCGCGGCTACGTTCTTGACCCCCTCGCGATAGATAGCCTGTGCCAGCACGGTGGCGGTAGTGGTGCCGTCTCCAGCCACATCGCTGGTCTTGCTGGCAACTTCGCGAACCATCGCGGCGCCCATGTTCTCCAGACCTTGCAGTTCGATTTCTTTTGCCACCGTCACGCCATCCTTGGTGATCACCGGAGAACCGAATTTCTTCTCCAAGACCACGTTGCGACCCCTGGGGCCCAGGGTAATCTTGACCGCGTCAGCCAGCCGGTTGACGCCGCGCAAGAGCGAATGGCGGGCGTCCTCGCCATGAGTAATGTTTTTAGCAGCCATAATCTTGTTTCTCCTTTTTTGCTTTCTAATTTCTTCTGAAAACTTCCAGGGGACGACTCATCGAAAACTTCTCTTGGGGAAAGGTCCTGGCTACGCCGCAGCGCTCTTGCTCTTTGCGCCGCCGCTGATGACTCCCAGGATCTCCTCTTCGCGCATGATCAGGTACTCCTGGTCATCGATCTTCACTTCGGTGCCCGAATACTTGCCAAACAGGATGCGATCGCCCACCTTGACTTCCAGGTTCAGCTTGGTCCCATTTTCGAGGATCTTGCCGTTACCGATCGCAATGACCTCTCCTTCCTGGGGTTTTTCCTTGGCTGTATCCGGAATGACGATCCCTCCTTTGATCTCTTCAGACTTGGCATCAATCCGCTTGACCAGCACCCGATCGTGCAATGGCTTCATACTGCTCATACAGGTTAACTCCTTTCTTATCTGAATGTTACTTACATAATCCAACAGCTCTGGCTCCGAGGGCTGTTAGCACTCACGTTAATAGAGTGCTAATTATAATGGCGCCCTGACCGGATGTCAAACTTCAGGGGAAAGAATCGGGTCGCGACCGGCCGGTAGACAACAAGCGGACCGTCGTCCCGGCAAAGCCCGAACGGGCCGTCGCCGCACGAGGGTTCCTGCGCAGACAAGGGGCGGGAGCAGTCAGGAAGAAGGAGGCCTCGGATTTTCTTTGGAAATCCTGTGCTGGGTAATCTTCTTGCTCAGCGTGTTGCGGTGGATTCCCATGGCGGCGGCAGTCTTGAGCAGATTGCCTTCACTCCTTCTCAGGGCGGTCTGGATGAAATGCTTCTCAAACTGCATCACGGCTTCATGCCAGAAGATGCCCTTCTCGACCATTTCAGTCGCCATTTCTTCCATCAAATCCCGCAGCTTCGTATTCTTGGGCATCGGTTTATTTCAGCGGCTCCCGACCGCCTCAGCGCGGCTGCGCAGGTTGGCCAGCATTTCCGGAGTTCCCCGGCTGATTGACCCAAAGACAACCTGCGGTTTGGCGCGTCCATGAAAGTCGGACCCCGCCGTTGCAATCAACCCCAGCCGCTCTGCAATGGCAGAAAAATGCTCCACTTCTGCCCCGTCGTGGTAGCTCGTCCAGACCTCGAGGCCCTCCAGCCCCAGTCCTTTCAACTCGGCAATCAGCGCAGCATCCGCCTGAGTGAAGCGCGCTCCGGGATGCGCCAGGACGGGAACTCCGCCGGCGGCACGCACGGTCGATATCGCCTCGTGAATCTCCAATTCCATCTTTGGGACATGGGCCGGCTTGCCCCTGAAAAAGAAATCCCTGTAAAAGTTCGCCTCCGCCAGAGTCCTCTTGTCCCCCAGCAGGTAAGGAACCAGCGCAGGGGGAGGTTCGCTGCGATACTTGTCCAGCACCGCCCGTGCGATTGCCGGACCTGTCAAAGGGAGATCTCCAGCCTGGCACCGCACTTCTTCCTCCGTGATCTGGATTCCCATGGCGCAGAGGCGCTCCATGCGCCCGCGAGCCTGCTCATCGCGCCGGACGTGGATCCGCTGGAGCAATTCCAGCAGTGCGGGAGCTTCCGGGTTGACAAACGGCGACAACAGGTGCAATTCACGACCTCTCAGCCCACTGCTGATTTCAACATTGGGGACCCATTCCACCGACGGGAACTCTCGTTCAATCCACCTTCGATGAGCCAGCGCCGCGACCGTGTCGTGATCGCTCACGGCCAGCGCAACCATCCCGAGTTCCTCGGACCTTGAAAACAGTTGATCGACCGTCCACTCTCCGTCGCTGCTGTAGTTGCTGTGTACGTGCAGGTCGTAGAAAGGAGGCGTTTTCATTCGAACGACAATTCCTTGCCGGCCAGCAGACGATAGGCCTGCAGATACTTCTCGGAAGTGGACTCGATGATTGCCGGAGGCAATTCAGGGGCCGGCGGCCGCCGGTCCCAGGAGATCGATTCCAAATAGTCTCGCACAAACTGCTTGTCGAAGGACGGTTGCGGGCGGCCCGGCTGGTATTGCGCCGCTGGCCAGAAACGGGATGAGTCGGGAGTGAGCACCTCGTCAATCAGCAAAATGCGGCCATCGTCCAGGCCAAACTCAAACTTTGTGTCGCCCAGGATAATCCCCCGCTGGGTCGCGTACTCCGCAGCCTCGAGGTAAATCTGCAGGCTGAGATCCCGCAGCCGTCCCGCCACGTCCGTTCCCAGCAGTGCTGAGATCTCCTGGAACGAAACGTTCTGGTCATGACCCGTTTGAGCCTTGGTGGCCGGCGTAAAAACAGGCTCGGGCAGTCTCTCGCATTCACGCAGCCCCTTGGGGAGTGGAAGGCCACAAACCGCACCCGTCTTCAAGTAGTCTTTCCAGCCCGAGCCTGCCAGATAGCCGCGCACGACACATTCAACGGGAAAAGGCTTCGCCTTGACGACCAGCATGGAACGGCCCAGCAACTGCTCCCGGAAGGGCTGCAGCTCGGAAGGGAAATCGCAAAACCGAGTCGCGATGCGATGGTTTGCCACGATTGCGGAAGTCCGTTGCAGCCAGAACTCGGTCAGTTGTGTCAGCACCTGCCCCTTGAGGGGAATCAGGCTGGGAAGAACGCAGTCGAACGCAGAGATCCGATCCGTGGCTACGATCAGTAGTTTGTCATGAAACTGATAGATGTCGCGGACTTTTCCGCGATTGTGGAGTTTCAGCTCTCTTAGATCGATGGTCGCGTAGGTTGTCATATTCGAAAAAAATTGGAAAGGAGATTATTAACACAGAACTGCGGCAGGGGAAAGCGGGTTTATCCAGACCCAAGGCCGCTTCCAGATCCGGAGCCGAACTACCCGCCGGAACCGTCTTCACACGCCGATTTCAGCAATCTTCAATTGAAGTTGACCGAGACCACCTGGCTGACACCCGGCTCCTCCATGGTAATGCCGTAGATGCTGCGGGATATTTCCATGGTTCGCTTGTTATGAGTGATAATGATGAATTGAGTCAACTCGCTCATATGCCGCACCAGGTGGGTGAAACGCGCGATATTGGCCTCGTCCAGCGGCGCGTCCACTTCATCCAGCACGCAGAAAGGGCTGGGTCGGTACTTGAAGATCGCAATCAGCAGGGCAAATGCGATCAGCGCTTTTTCACCTCCCGAAAGCAGCATTATGTTTTGGAGTTTCTTGCCGGGAGGCTGGGCGAAAATGTCGATGCCGCTCTCCAGAGTATCGGCCTCATCCAGCAGTTGCATCCCGCACTCGCCGCCGCCAAAAAGAAGCTGAAACGTCGACTTGAAGTGCGTGTTTATGGCTTCAAATGCCTCCAAGAACTGGTCGCGCGAATGTTTGTTGATTTCCTGAATGGCCTGCTGCGTATCGGCGATTGACCGCTCTATGTCTTCTCGCTGCCGGGTGAGAAAGCTAAAGCGCTCTTCATTTTCCCGGTATTCTTCGAGGGCGCTCATATTGATCGGACCAAACTCCTCGACTTTGACCTTGAGACGCTCAAACTCCGCTTTGACATCTTCGCAGCTCCGCTCCTGCCAGCCTTGCGGGACGGGGGCCGCAAGCTCTTCCAGGGGAACGCCAAACTCATCCAGGCAATGCATCCGCATATGGTCCAAGTCACTCCCCAGGCGCGCCAGGGTGACTTCCAGCTGCATTCGCCGTTCCATGGCGGATTCTTTGGCGCGGTGCGCCTGCTCCAGCGTCTCCAGGGTCCCCTGCTGCTCTTTTTCAAGGACGACCGCCTCTGCCTTTCTCCTGTTCAAGGTACTTTCCAATGCAAGCCTGCGGCTGCTCGACTGAACTGCCCGGGTCTCCAGCTGCTGATTGGAACTTTGCAACTCTTCAATGCGGGACACCAGGGCGTCACACTGCTCTCTTTCCCTTTGCCAGCGGCCCGCCCAGTGCGCTTCTTCTTCGGTCAGGCGCGTCCACTCCTGATCCGCACCGTGCTTGCGCTCCAGTTTGGCAGCCAGATCGGAATGGTTTTCCGACAGCAGGCGCCCCAGCTCCTGCCCCCGCGCCCGCAACGCGGTCAAATTCTCCTGGACCCGGCCGAACTCCCGCTCGCGATCTATGCCGGTCTGCGACAATTGGTCAAGCTCCAGGTCAATCCGCCCGGATTCCTCACGCAGCTTTCCGCGGTCAAACCGCATTTGCTCCAGCTCATTGTTGAACACGCGTGCCGCCTGTTCTTCACGCTGCAGGTCGGCCAGCAGCCGGTTGTACTCGTGCTGGGCGGAAATCAGCTCCTTCTCTTGGCGATGAATCTCGCCGCGCTGGTCTTTCTGCTCCTGTCCGAGACGGGTGCGTTCTTCCCCGGCACGCCCCAGACGGTCTTGCGCGTCCTGAATCTGACGCTGCAGCCCATCGACGCAGGCGATCAATTCGCGTTTTTCACGCTTGAGCGCCAGCAGTCCGGAAGTGTGGGAAGACTCCCCGATTCCGGAAATGACCCCCCGCTGCGTCCAGGCCTCGCCCGCCAATGTCACAAAGACAGACTCAGGGTATTGCTCTCCCAGCCGCTGCGCCTGTCCGATGTCCTGAACCACCACGGCGTTTGCATACTGCGGCAGCGCGCGGTAGAATGCTTTTCTGACCGGTTCTTCCATCCTCAAGAGGTTGCCCAGCGTTCCGATGATCCCCCGGGTCAGGTCCGTCTCCGGATGTCCATTGCCATTGCCGCTGAATCCGTTCTCCGAAGCAATCGCCAGAAACGTGCATTTGCCGGCGCGACTTTCACGCAATTGCTGAAGGCCACTGGCCGCGTCGGAAAGGCCCTCAACCAGAACGAATTCAAGCTCCTTGTCCAGAAACGTCTCCACCAGCGCCTCATACTCAGGGTCGGTTTCCACATGATCGGCCAGCGTGCCTGACGAGCGCAAAGATTTGCGCTGCTGTATGAAGGTAAGAAATTTCTGCACTCCTTCCGAGTAATTGGCACGACGCACTTCGATCTCCTCAATGGAAGTCAGCCGGTGCTGGTAGCCGCTGCGCCGCTCTCTGAGCGCCAGCAGTTCCGCCTCAGCGGCGGATTCCAGGTTGAGGGCCTCGGAAAAAGCCTGTTCCAGTTCCCGTTCCCGCTGCGCGTGCCGCTCAATCTGCTGTTGGATCTGCCGGCACCGGTCCAAGGCGGCCGCTTCCGCCTGCTGCAAGTCGGCAGAGCGGCGGCTCAGCTTTTCCCGATCGCCAAGCACCCGGGCCTCTCGCGCCTCCAGCGAGGCAAGATCGGCTTCAATTTGCGCCCGCTGGTTCTTCAGGGTCGCTTTTTGTCCCACTTCTTCCAGGCTGTAATGGCGCACCTGGTCCAGCCTTTCCTCCAGGCGGTCGATCTGTCTTTGGACATCCCGATGTTCCGCCCGGAACTGGTCCATCCGTGCGCGGATGGCGCTCAGCTCGCGCTCGAGATCCTCGCGCAGGCACCCTTTGGCCTGAAACTGGCCGCGGATTTCCGAGAGGCGCCGCTCACCTTCAGCGATATCCTGCCGCAAGGTCTCCACCTGGGAATGCATCATGAGAATCTGTTGCTGCTGCGACTGGCGCGTCTGGATGTTCTTTTCCAGTTCCAAAGCCGTCGCCGCGAGCTGCTCCCGGCATTCCTCCAACTGGCGCATCAGTTCAGCATGGCGAAGATTAGCCTGCTGCACGGATTGTTCCGCCGCACGCTGCGACTCCACCGCTGCATTCTCCTCCGCCTGAGAGGCCTGCAGCTCCACATGGAGCTGGTCCACGTCAGCGCGCAATCGCCGATAGTCCCGGTGCAGCTTGACGCGATGGAAGGAGCGCATTTCTTCGCGCAAGCGGGCAAATGCGTGCGCGCGGCCTGCCTGTCGCTTCAGAGAACGAAGCTGCCGTTCAATCTCTCCGATAATGTCGTGAATCCGGAGCAGGTTCTGGTGTGCCAGCTCCAACTTTATTTCCGCAGACTTCTTGCGCTGCTTAAAGGTGATGATCTTGGCCGCTTCTTCGATCAGACTGCGCCGTTCCATCGGCTTGGACGTGAGGATGGATCCGATGCGGCCCTGCTCGATGATTGCGTAGCTGGTAAATCCCAGGCCGGTCCCTTCAAAAGTCTGATGGATGTCAAGCAAGCGACAACGCCGGTTGTTGATCAAATACTCACTCTCTCCGGAACGGTACAGCCTTCGGGCGACCGAGATGTTGTCCACCGGGATGCCATCATCGGGAACATTGAGCGCCTTGACCGGCTTCAGGGTCAGGGCCGCCTCTACGAACCCGAGGGGCTTGCGGGCCACGGTACCGTTGAAGATGACATCCTCCATTTTTTCGCCGCGAAGACTTCTGGGACGCTGTTCTCCCAGCACCCAGCTAATGGCATCGGCGACGTTGCTCTTGCCGCAGCCGTTGGGTCCGACGATCGAGGTAATCTGGTCGTTAAAGAGAATGGACGTCTTGTCGCAAAATGACTTGAATCCCACCAACTCCAGTGATTCCAGTTTGTGCATGCAATCCCTCTGTCTTCAGGAAGTCATTGCCAGATCAGCCTGCAAAAGGCCCTCTATGTCTGATGGCTCGCGCGCCTTTGTGGCCGGACAGGCCAACAAGAGAACCAACCCGGAAACGGCGGGAGCGGCGCCCGGGCGGCCGACGTTCCCCCTCTGCCGGAAGCCGCGCGGCAAACCGATGCCCTGTGGCATGGTAACACAACTTTCCGCAAGATGTTGATACCATTTTGAAAACATACCCAACATCTTGTGGCGCTCCGAGACAGGATCACCCAAGCTGTCGCACAATCAAGCCGACCACACGCCCACAGGGAGGTAGACCTGAATTCACCTTAGAGGGTAACCTGGAAAGCGGAGAAGAGCATTGCGAAGAGAGCGCGAACCAGCCAACGGTTTCGTACTGGCGGGGGGCAGAAGTCGCCGCATGGGTCTTGACAAAGGCTCAATCCTGCTGGGGAACCGGCCGCTGGTTCAGATTGCGGCGGACCTGCTGGCTGGAATCTGCCTGCAGGTTTTTGTTCTTGCCCCTGCCGGTCGGTATGCATTTCTGAATCTGCCCCATGTTCCTGACAGGTTCGCGGACGGGGGGCCGCTGGTGGGTCTGATCTCGGGACTGGAGAGCAGTGACACCAACCTCAACCTCTTCCTGCCGTGCGACATGCCGTTTCTCACGCAAGAAATCATGCTTCGGATCCTGGAACATGCCGCGGGAACGGATGCGGCAGTCCCTCAGGACCGGATGGGGAGATGGTTCCCCCTTTCTGCCGCCTATCGCCGAAGTTGCATCCCAGCCATCGAAGAAAGTCTGCAGGATGGAAACCGCAGAGCCGACAGCTTCTTCAACCGGGTGGTCGTGCGGCCCGTTCTCACGCAAGATTACCCCGAGTCCCTTTTTGCAAACATCCACTCTCCGGCGGACCTGGCGCAGGTTTGCGGCAGCGGTGAAACACCTTCAAGCTGATGTGACCTCCCGGAGGAGTTCGACTGGGCGGCAATCCGGGCGGTGACGCAGAGTTTCACATGACTTCTCTTTCAGCGTTGCGCGCTATCTCCGGTCTCTGCCTGCCCTGCCCGCGGGATCTCATCGGGCCCGGGCAGGGGCGGCGCGATCCCGTGTTCCTGCTGGCGGTAATGGCTGTAAATAAGGTAGAGCCCCAG
>JACQGG010000022.1 GCA_016199665.1 Acidobacteriota bacterium
AACCCAATGACCGGCTTTCAAAAAAAGGCCCAGAAAGAAGCGATCCTCTCTAAAACCCAATTCTTTCACAACTCCCCTGACCCCCGCCCCCCGACCCCCAACCCCGCATGGTACTGAATCTTCCAATTGGGCTAGAATGCCCTTTCATGGCGCGATGGAACAAGCGGCAACGGCAGAATTTGATTCGCAGAATAGTCTCCGAGGGGGAGGTTTTCAGCCAGGAAGAACTTCGCAGCGAGCTTGAGAAGCACTCCATGGACGCCACTCAGGCGACCCTCTCGCGCGACATCAGCGAGCTGGGCCTGGTCAAGAGCTCCTCCACCGGAACCTACCAGCTACCGGAGAATCTGACGGAGCATACCGGGCTGCCCGCCCTGTTGGAGCACCTGCGGCAGCTCGTTCGGGAAGTCGACTACTCAGGGAACCTGGTGTTGGTCAAGACCGCTCCGGGAGACGCCCAGGCAGCCGGAGAGCGTTTCGACCACTTAGACTTCAAAGAAGTCGCCGGTACGCTTGCCGGCGACGACACCCTTCTGGTGGTCATCCGGGAAAGGCACAGCGCGGCGAGATTTGCCCGGAAGCTGGAGAAGATGGTCGGGACAAAGCGATGACGCCGGTCTGGGGATAGGGATTGGATGGTGGATCATGGATGATGGATCACGGCTGATAGCTGATAGATCATGGATCACGGATCGATCATGGATTATGCCTGCCCCCCGACCCCTGATCCCTGTCCCCTGACCCCTCATCCCTGATCCCTCACGCATTCCGCAGCGCCTTGAGCAGGAGCGCCTTGTGGACGTGGAGCCGGTTTTCAGCCTGGTCATAAACCGCCGATCGCGGCCCATCGATGACAGCGTCGACCACCTCTTCGCCGCGATGCGCCGGAAGGCAGTGCAGGAATAAAGCTTTTTTGCCGGCTCGATTCATCAGGGCGGGCGTTACCTGATAGCCGGCGAAATCCCGGCGCTTCTTCTCTGCCTGACTCTCCTGGCCCATGCTGGTCCACACGTCGGTATACACGGCATCGGCGCCGAAAAGGCGGCCCAAATCGTGACTCAGCTCCACGCTGCTCCCGCTTTGCTCTGCCGCCCGCCATGCGCGCTCACAGCAGACTGGATCCGCTGCGTAACCGGCCGGCGAAATCAAAACAAAATGGACGCCCAGCATGGCGCAAACCTGCATCAGAGAATTGCTGACATTATTCGGATCGCCCACGTAAACAACTTTGCGGCCCTGCACCTCTTCCCACCGCTGTTGCAGCGTCAGCATGTCGGCGAGCACTTGCGCCGGATGCTCAAAGTCGCTCAAGGCGTTGATCACTGGAATTACCGTGTTTCGCGCCAGTTCTTCCAGTATTGCGTGCGAGAACGTGCGCAGCACCAGCACCGAGCACCATCGCTCCAGATTCTTGGCCATGTCTTTGACCGATTCCCGCTCGCCGATTCTCTGATGCTGGCAGTCGACAAAGCTGGCGGTGCCGCCCAGAGTCGCCATCCCGATCTCGAAGGTGAGCCGGGTGCGCAGGGAGGGTTTTTCAAAAAGCAGCACCGCGTGGCACCCCGTCAGGGAATGCTGGTACGCCCCCGGCGCCTCCTTGACACGCTGCGCCAGTTGCAGCGCCTCCCGCACCCGCTGCGGCGAGAGATCGGAAATTGACAGCAGGTCTTTCGGCCAGTCCAACGCCGCCTGCGCCTTAGCTCTCTTGAAGTTCTTCATCGAGCTCCTTAATCTTCTGCCGGATAAAGTCCGGGTTGGGGCTTCCCAGCGTTTTCTTGCGCCGCAGAGAACTGTCCGGGTTAACGATCTCAAACACGCTCTCTCGGAAAACCGGGTGATACGCCTGAAACGCCTCCACGGTCCACTCCCGCCAGGGCTTGCGCGTCTTGAGATATTCCTGGACCATGCGTCCCACGACGGCATGCGCCTCGCGAAATGCGACGCCGTTGGACACCAGATATTCAGCGATATCGGTTGCCACCAGCAGCGGATCGGCTGCGGCGGCGTTGACATCCTCCCGATTGACGCTCACGCCCTGAATGACTCGCTCCAGGACTGGCAGCACTCCCAGCAAGGTTTCAGCCGTCTGGAAAAGAAACAGTTTGTCTTCCTGCATGTCGCGGCTGTACCCGCTCGGCAGTCCCTTCATCAGGGTCAGCGCGCTCATCAGGTTGCCCACGACCCCCGCGGTCTTCCCCCGCATCAGCTCCAATGCGTCAGGATTTTTCTTGTGCGGCATCAGGCTGGAGCCGGTGCACAAGGAATCCTCCAGTTGTATAAAGTTAAACTCCGAGGAGCACCAGAGAATCAGATCCTCGCACAGGCGGCTGACGTGCGTCATCAGAATGGCCCCGTTGCCGAGAAATTCCAGCAGCCAGTCTCGATCTCCCACCGTGTCGATGCTGTTGGCGGTCGGCGCCCGGAATCCGAGCACTTTGGCGGTGAATTTGCGGTCGATGGGCAAGGTGCTCCCGGCGACCGCGCCTGACCCCAGCGGGGAGAGCTGAAGGCGTTTTTCCAGGTCTTTCAATCGCAGTCGGTCGCGCTGAAACATCTCGTACAGCGCCAGCCAGTAATGGGCAAGGCTCACCAACTGCGCCCGTTGCAGGTGGGTGTATGCGGGAATGGTGATGGCGATGTCCCGATCGGCCAGCTTGATCAGCGCCCGCTGCACGTCGCGCAGGCGCCAGTCCATCAACCGCAGTTGATCGCGCAGATACAGCACCGTGTCGACGGCCACCTGATCATTGCGGCTGCGGCCTGTGTGCAGCTTGTCGGCCACGGGGCCGAACATCTCTTTTAGCTTGAATTCCACGTAGCTGTGGATGTCCTCCTGCCTTTCCACTTCTTTCCAGTCGTTGTCCGTTTCACAGCGCGTCAGTTCCTTGTGCAGGAAACTGATTCCCTGGAGCAGTTGCTCCGCCTCGTGGTGTGTGAGGAGTCCCTGCTGCTCTAGCATCAGCACATGGGCGCAGCTGCCCTGCAGGTCGTAGCGCCAGAGCTTTCGGTCAAAAGAAGAGGACCGCGTGAAGTTATCGATGATCTCTTCCAGCGGGTTCTGAAACCGGCCCGCCCAAAGTTTTTGAGTCGTCATTGACACTATTTTCTCAGCTCCGCACCCTGACGGTCGCGGCCCGGCTGGTTTTTTCAGGGAGAGTTCCGGCGCCCCTCTCATGTTCAGTTGCGCCCCCCGAGGGGGGAGGCTCAGGGTCGCAATCTCCCTGCGCCGACGGATGCGGCGCGACCGAATCGGGCCGCATCCGCGCGTTGACACGCAAGCGGGTTGCCTGCAAGCGAATGAACCCCTCCGCATCTTTCTGCCGATAGACGCTGTCCTTCTCGAAGGTCGCCAGCTCCGGTGAATAAAGGGAATAAGGGGACCGGCGCGCGACTACGGTACAGTTCCCCTTGTGGAGGCGAAGCTTCACTTCGCCGGAAACATGTTGCTGGCTCTGCCGGATCGTCTCCTGCAACAGGCGCATTTCCGGCGAAAACCAGAAGCCGTAGTAAGTCCACTCGGCAAACTTCAGGCTCAGCTCCTCCTTCCAGCGCTGAATTTCGCGGTCCAGCGTGATGGATTCCAGCGCGCGATGGGCATGCCAGAGCAGCGTCGCCCCCGGAGTTTCATACACTCCGCGGGACTTCATTCCCACAAAGCGATTTTCCACCAGGTCGACGCGGCCGACGCCGTGAACTCCTCCCAGCTTGTTTGCCTCTTCCAGCAAGGCGGCTGGGCTGAGCGGCTGGTTGTTGAGCGCGATCGGAATACCCTGGTCAAAGGTAACGAGCACGGTCTCCGGCCGCTCCGGCGCCGTCACAGGATTGGAGGTCAGGATGAAGATCTCCTCCGGAGCTTCAGCCCAAGGGTCCTCCAGGACGCCCCCCTCGTGGCTGCAGTGCATTAGATTGCGGTCGGTGCTGTACGGCTTTTCCAGCGTCGCGGTTACGGGTAGAGAATACCGCTTGCAGTAGGCAATCAAATCCGAGCGGGATCGCATCGTCCAGTCACGCCAGGGCGCGATCACTTCGATGTCGGGGGAGAGCGCATAAAAGGTGAGCTCGAACCGAACCTGGTCATTTCCCTTGCCCGTGGCCCCGTGCGCCACGTAGCGCGCCCTTTCCTTTTCAGCCACAGAGAGTTGATGCTTGGCGATGAGGGGCCGGGCCAGTGAAGTTCCCAGCAGATAATATCCTTCGTAAATGGCATTGGCCTGAATGGCCGGGAAGACATAGTCGCGCACAAATTCTTCCCGAAGGTCCAGGACATAGCTGCCTGAAGCTCCCAGTGCTCTGGCTTTCTCCTCCAGCCCGTCGAGTTCCTCGGCCTGACCCACGTCGGCGGTGAAGGTGACCACATCGCAGCCCTGCTCCTGAATGAGCCAATGGAGCATGACGGTGGTGTCCAGGCCGCCGGAATACGCCAGCACCACTTTCTTCAAATTCTTTTCAGCCATAGATCTTTAAAGATACGGGGAATGCCCGCGCGTGTCAATGCATTATTATGCAGTTTTATGAATAATTATGCATTTGGTTCTGACATGCTGGGACGGGAACTGCAACCTGCTGAAAGCCGTGTTCCCCGGACTCGACATGGATCGTCTGCCAAGTCCCCTCCCTGGGATCCGTCATCCATGATCCGTCCTCTACGATCCGTCACCTGACCTCCTTCCTCTTTCTCCTTTCCCCATTTCTCCGCTCCTGGTACTTTTAGCTGCATGAGCCAGGTTCGCGTTCGATTTGCGCCCAGCCCGACCGGCTACCTGCATGTGGGCAATGTGCGCACGGCGCTCTATAACTGGCTGTTTGCGCGCCAGCAGCGCGGCGCGTTTATTCTGCGCATCGAAGATACCGACGCGGAACGGTCGGCGCGCGAATATGAAGACCGGTTGGTCTCCGATCTGCGCTGGCTCGGGCTGGAATGGGACGAGGGCCCTGACAGGGTTGGAGCGTGCGGACCCTACCGGCAGACGGAACGCTTTGCGCTCTACCAGCAGCACGCGCATCGGCTCCTGCAGCAGGAGGCGGCCTACTACTGCTTCTGCACGCCGGAGGAACTGGAGCGGGAGCGCCAGCGGCAACTTGCCGGCGGCGGCCAGCCGCGCTATTCCGGAAAGTGCCGGGGAGTCCCCGCAGGGGAAGCCGATCAACGCAGAGCCGCAGGCGAGCCCGCCGCGGTGCGACTCAAAGTCCGGACCGGCCGGGTCGGTTTTCATGATCTGGTCTTCGGCCGCATTGAGGTTGACTGCGCCGTGATCGGCGATCCCATCCTGCAGCGTTCCGATGGATCTCCAAACTACAACTTCGCCGCCGTGATTGATGACGCTCTGATGGAAATCAGCCATGTCATCCGGGGTGAAGGACATCTTTCCAACACCCACCGCCAGTTGCTCATTTATGAGGCGCTGGGCCGGGAGGTTCCCCGGTTTGCTCATCTTTCCACTCTACTGGGCAGAGACGGATCCAAGCTGAGCAAGCGCCACGGCGCGGCTTCGATCGCTGAATTCCGGGGACAGGGCTACTTGCCCGAGGCAATGAACAACTATCTGGCGCTCCTGGGCTGGTCTCCGCCGGAAGAGGGCAGGGAAATCCTGTCGCTCCAGGAAATGGTGTCGCAGTTTTCCTTCGACAGGGTCTCCAAGAGTCCTGCGATCTTCGACCCGGAAAAGCTGAACTGGGTCAACCGCTCTCACCTGAAGCAGCGCTCGCCGGCTGAACTGGTCGATGCGGCGCTGCCGTTTCTGGCAGCAGCGGGGCGCATTCCCTACCGCAGGAACCCAGAGGTTGACCGGTTTGTAGGGATGATTCTGGAAGCAACCTTGAATCATCTGGACCGGCTGGAACAGGTCGTTGTCGAGTCCCGTCTGGTCTTTGAATTTCCGGTTGAAAATCTTTGGCCGGGAACCGAGCTTTCCACGTCGTTGACGCCCGAGGCGATCGTAGTGATTGAAAGTTTTTCCCGCCATATCGACGAGGTCGAAGCGCTGGATGCAGAGAGCTACCGGCTTGCCGTCAATTCGGTTAAGGCGAAAACGGGACAAAAGGGCAAGAATCTGTTTCACCCCATTCGGGTCGCATTAACCGCCGAGCATTCGGGACCCGAGCTGGAGAGACTGATTCCGATTCTTGAACTGGGAAGAAAGCTGGCCCTGCCGGCCCGGGTGCTGGGAGCCAGAGAGCGGTTGAAACTGGCGCTGGAGGTCATCTTGAGACGGAAAGGAGGCTGAAAAAATTGGGAGCTCCACCGGTGTCCCTGACGGGCATGTTGCCCAAGAGTGCATCTCTAGATATTTGAAATTTATGCACCTGATCTACGGTATCCATCCGGTGCTGGAACTGCTGCGGCACGATTTCCGCAAGATTGAACGTCTTTGGATTACTGAGAATACCGACAGCCCGCGACTCAAGGAGCTGGTCAGTCAGGCAAGGCGCCTGGGCATTCCCGTGCACTACGAGCCGAAGGCCGCCATCCGGAGGCGCGCAGGCTCAGAACAGCATCAGGGTGTGGTCGCCACAGTGACTGCGGCCCGTCTGCTGGAAGACGATGAGGTGCTGGATCAGGGAGGCGACGAGGCGCTGCTGCTTATTCTGGACGGCATCCTGGACCCCCAGAATCTGGGGGCGATCCTCCGGACGGCGGATGCGGCGGGCGTATCGGGCATTTTCCTGGCGGAGCGCCGCACTGCACCCCTCACTCCGGCGGCGATAAAAGCGAGCGCCGGCGCGGCGCATCACCTTCGAATCGCGCGC
>JACQGG010000023.1 GCA_016199665.1 Acidobacteriota bacterium
CATCAGTTCCTGACTTTCCCTTCGCTCCGTGATGTCATTTTCGGGGCGAGTTTCCTCAAGCCGCCGGCTTCGGCCTTGTTTACGTTTCTGCTCAAATTCCTGTCTCACGACCAGCTCCAGAACCGTTGGGGCGCGCCGGCGTGGTCCAGGGGGGGAATTTGTAATCTCGTGTTCACGGGTATCCTATTGCCAGATCGGATGCGCAGGCTCTGCTACCCTGCCGAGGCGCCTTCAAGTTTTGCCAGCCTGCCTTCGATCTTGGAGAGGGAGTCGGCAATCTGTGGCTGCTGAGCCTGGGAATTGAAGATTGGGTTATTCACCCACCAGTCCATGCCCATTTCCTTGGCCTTATCCACAGAGCAGACGACCAAACGTATCTGTAAGGACAGCAACTCGATATCGACTAGCTTAATTTTGATATCCCCGGCAATAACGATCCCCTTGTCGAGCACACGTTCCAGGACATCCGACAATGTCGAGCTTTGGACTGCATGAGATACGAGTTGTTGATGCACTGACGCCATCTCCCTTCTATTCCAGCAACGTCCCCAGGGGACCCAGATCAAGGTTTAGGTCATCGTCTTCCAAACCAAACTGTTTTCGGAGGTTTTCAATCTCCTGAGCCTGCCGCATTAAAGTCAGCCCGAGTCCTTCAATCTGCTCGTCGCTAAGCGAACCGGCGTCAATGCGGCGGATCGCCTGGCGTTCCAGCAGCTCGTGAAGAAGCTTCACCAAGGTCAACACCAGTCGTCCCAACCCGCTTTTGACGTCTTGGGGGTCCAGGTTTATCCGGGCGGTTTGCGCTGGAGCCTTGGGCAAATGGCGAGGCAGTGACAAGTCTCCCCCCTCCATCACCCGCGCGAAGTCGCTCATATTTTCAGATTCAACCCTGGCCTCTTCCATCGAATTCATCAGACGGCCGTGTCATGTTCAGGCCAGACCGACGCCCCAGAGATAAGGGTCCTGGCGCCAAGAGGCGCGTGACGTCCCGGTTGCCGGCCGGATTCGATGGAAGTGAGGACAATCTGCAGGCCGAGATATATCAGGTCGACGTCGGCAACCGAAATCGTCACTTCCCCAATGACCACCGCACCTTTGTTGAGAACACGATCAAGCGCCTCGCACAGGGAGACGCGTTCCCGGTCATGGAGCGAGAGATTCGCCATGCGTTCTGTCTCCCCTGCGTTGCTGATTCCCTTCTTGCGCTTCCTCTTGGCTCTCTGCCTCCGCTCCGACCTCGCTTTCGTCGACCTGCATTCGATCCAGTCTCTCCAGCAACACTTTCTCCCGAGCGTCGAAATCTTCCTCTGTAATCCCCCCGCTTTCGAGCATTCTATAGAGCGCAGTCAACTCGGCCGTGATAACGCCGGCTCCCGCGGCAAGTTCTTCTTGGGCAGCGTTGTGCACTTCGCGGAAAATCCACATGATCCCGCTCACCGGAAAAAGCAGGATATCGTCCACGAGCAGCATGTTTCCTCCCATCCCCCGGGTCAAAGCTGGAGGTCCAAATCAACGAAGTTGTGGGGGGCCCAGGGACCGTTATAATCAAAGGCAAAGTTGTTGTCGAACAGCTTGGCCGCTTCAAGCACAGCCGCCTCAAAGGCTGTCCCATCGCCGCGCGGCGCCAGACAGGCGAGATTCATCACTTCGCTGTCGTTACGGCATTTGTTTCTCTTAATCTCAAAACATTCGCGGGACAATACATCCTCCACTTTATCCGTGGAGACATCGCGATCCTCGTTCAGGATGCGCTCAAACAGTTGTCCGATCTGGATCCTGTCTTCCTGGGTCGGCCTTCTCTGCCCGCCAAACAGGCGATCGCGCGCGGCGCGCAATTCTGAATGCCTGTTGATGAAGAATTCGAAGAAATTGGACGTGTCCCAGGTAACGCGCACTCCCATCTCCACCCTGCCTTGCACCTGATGGAGTTGTCTCAGGAAGGTCTCCTGATTCTGGATGAGAATCGTGCGTATTGCGCCGGCATCATCCGCGATAATGCCGAACGACACCGGCAGCGGAGTTGTTTCTGCCAGCACCCGCTTCAGAGCTTCCTGGTGAACCGCCAGGTGACAGCGTTGGGGCCGGATTTTTTCGGTGAGGACATCGCTGACGACAGCCGCCACAGCGCCGGAGCGAATGGTGTGGATGGAACTACCGTTGATGCCGGGAACACTCGCTGTGGGGTTCCAGTCACCCGCAACAATAGCATAGAGGTACTTTCTGCAACGAGGTGTTGCCTGACTGCGCATACTGGGTCCATCCTGTCGCAAGGCCTGTCGAAAACCGGGAAACCGCCGATTTCGCCTTACTTTCCGCTGTTTTCCGAGGAACGGCGCGCCGCCGTTCTGACGAGTGTGACCGATCTAAGGTTGGCCTCTACCGCCTTGATCTCGAGAATGGCGCTGCAAGCGAAACACTTCACCTCGCCCTCATAGTTATCGTAGGCCTCGTCCAGATCGACCTTATGGCCACAGGAAACACAATTGATTCTCATCGTTAATCCCCGTCCCTCTCCGCGATAGCGGGCCAACGTCGTGCTAAGGCGGTGCGGCTCCTGCGTTTGACCCTTTCAGACGCTTCTCCGCGCTGGCGCCCCTGTCGTTCATTAAGCCCGGCCGTCATCTATCAAGTCCTTTCGTCCGTAACCCCGGACTTTCAACTGGCGGTCGAGCCTGACCAGATACGTATGGGAATCGAGCACTTCGCGTTGCAGGGAAAGGCCCAGCGATGCCACGGTGACGTTGGGGAAAAGCACTTCCGCTTCTACTTCCCACCTACCCTCCTCACGGTCGATTTCCATCACTCTTATGATTCGCACTCTCCTGCAATCCTGCAGCGCCGTCAAGACGGAGGCTGCCGCCTCCCGCACTTCCTCCGCGGTCACGTCAGACGTCGAGGCGCAATTCGGCGCCACTGTTGCCTCATTGCACTGCCCGGGGGCATCGACCGATTTCATAGCCTTTTGGCTCTTATGTCTACAATTGAGACTTGCACAGCCTCTCCGCCGGCCTGCGCTGCAAACTTGTCCACAGCAAGCTCAAGGCCAAATACAGAGCGCTCTCTGTTCCCACTTCCCCTCACCACTTGCCGAACGCTCCGGCTATGACTCTCTCTGAGGGGACAGGCTTCTTGCGCCTGCGCTTTCCAAAAGTAGAGTCAGGCCGCCCCAGGTATCTATCTCCAAGCCACTTGATTGCCTCGGCTCGTTTGACGGCCAGGATTGGAGGTTCCTTTTGAGACTTGGGTCTGTCGTGTTGCATTGCCATGATTGCTCAAACCTGCTTTGGATTTAATACTTCATTTTGAATCCGTTGTTGCCACTGCGCCCCGCACGCTTCGGCTGCAGCCCTCGGGCAATGATGGAGCGGCCATTATTTATTTCGCCTATCGACTGCAGGAGGTCGTGCTTTTCAGCTTCGATTTCCGCGAGGCGAGCGTCTATGTCTGCAATCCGCTGGCCGGCGCTTCGCTTCTCACCGTTGCGTCTGACTTTTTCCATTTCCAGGCAAGTAATCCTCATAAATGCCCTATAAGGGAGAGCGACGTGATCCACGCTGCCTGAAAGAGTAATGATTTCCCGTAAGCCTCTTCTCGGGATCGCCATACTCAAGCTCCTCTTCGATCGCGCCTTTTGTTCTGACTCCTTGCGTGTTTCATCTCTTGGGTACAAACTTTTTGGATTACCTCCTCAACCTTTTGCGGCATGAGGGAGTGGCCGTTGCGTGTGACCCTGGCCGTATCCACGTCAAGTACATCCCGGCATGTTCTCCGGAAAACCAGGTCATTGGCCTGGGCGCAAGCCCCGCGATGAGCCAGGATGCGCGCGATTGCAACGCAGGCCCGGATTGTCGGCCTGCTGTTGTTGACACCCAGACCACGGAGTTCCCTCACGATATCTACAATGGTCTCCGCATCCGGGAGTCCAACGCCTGATTTTGCCATCACAATGGAGATCTCCGTCTCCCGGTCGAAGTGCCCAACATTGATTGTGATCAGCCGGTCTATCAGCGCATCCTGGGCCTTGTGAACACCCGCATACTCTTCGGGATTGGAGGTGAAGATGGCCCGAAAGTTGGGATGCACTTCCATGTAACCCTCGCCGCTCCTGCGCAGCCCAGGGAGATTGAGAATCTTTTCCTCCAGGACGTTCAGGAATACGTTGTTGGCCTCCGGCCGCGAGCGGTTAAACTCGTCATAAATGAGCGTATGACCATTCTGACAGGCAGTGGTAAGGCGATTGTCCATCCAGACGGTGTTCATGTTCTCTTCGGTCCGAAGCACGGAGTGGATGTAGTTGTCGATGAGCTTTGACTTGCGGTATCCGGAATCCCTGCCTACCAGATCGGAACTGGCGAACTCGTCGTCTCCGTTTATCAGCGTGACGGGTTGGCCCACTTTGGAAGCGACATGGAAGGCTAATGTTGTCTTCCCGGTTCCCGCGGGGCCAGCGAGGTGAACCGCGTAACCCACCTCAAGATAAGCCAAAGCCCTGGCAGTCAAATCTTCAATATACGGCGTCAAGACAAATTCGGAACTGGCTTCCGGCAGAATGGTGTCCCCTTCGGTTTGGACCCTGAGCGCAGCCACCGGCACGATTTTCAGGTCGTGGTTATCCATGCTCTGTTTTTCACTCCTTTCACTTAACACCTTATCCACCCCGGACCTGCAGCGAAGCTGATCTAACAAACCTCCGCCGCAGCCAAGATGTCCTGCAGTGTCTGACTGCCTCGAGCCCAGTGGGGTCACTTCCTTGCTTTGGCGGGTCGCTCGGCCTTAACACCCTCTGTTCTTCCCGCCGGGCCGTGGGACGTTGTCGGCTGTGCCCCACTTTCGGGCGTCCCCGGCCCATGAACTGGAGCGCTCCGTCGCGCGCTCAGAGCAGACCAAGCCTGGCGAGCGCCGCCGAGATCGGTCCGGAGCTCCTGGCGTATGGCTCCCACTGCGTTCTTCAAGCCGGAGATGAACGCCTGCCGGCTCGCCTTGGTCCGCCGAGCCATCCCCAGGCGCGCATCGAAAAACGCCTTTTGCATGCGGGATACGCCATTCCTTCGCTCCTTTGTGGCGCGCGCCAACTCATACCTGAGGTCGGCGCGTATTCGACGCATGGAGCCAATCTCCCCGCAAAGGCGGGTCATATCGCGGGTCAGGACACCCGTTGCAACTCCCATGATGATCCTCCTCTTTTGGTTCTCAGTCTGAAAACGTTCAAAACAGCCATCACTTTGCGGGAGGCACAAGACTAAACAAAAGGACAAGCAGCACACTACACGCTATGAGTAGCTCCATATTCCACCTCGGTTTATCAGGCCTTCGCTCGGCAAATCCTCATCGGCTTGTCCACTCCAGGAAAGAAGCCCTCCCCGATTTCGTTCTTTCAAGACGCCGGCGGCAAACAGCTCTCTACATCACCAGCGATCTCGCAGCGACTCGCCGAGAACGGGTCTCAGCGGTTCAGTCCACGTGCTCCCTTGCCAAACCAGGCTTGCCGGGCGCCCATCAAGTCAGCCCTATGCTCCCGTCTCTTTCCGGTAACCATGCGCTTCAGGCTAAACAAGAACGTCTGGCGATTGTCCCTACTCCGGCTGGCCATTTCGACGTGGGCACGGCGAAAGGCCGCCCGCAACGCCGACACGGCGGTTCTGCGACTGATTGCTTCAAGCGTCAGATACTTCCGCAACGCCCCGCGCACTTGCCGCATGGCGCCAATCTCACCGCACAAGCGGGTCATATCGTTGCTCAATGTGCCCATGATCGTTCTCCTTTGTTTCCTCCTTGACTTGTTAAACGGCCTCCCCGCCGGAGGAGGGCAGCAGGGTGCCCCCGCAGCTCCTTCCTCCGGAGTGAGACACGACCGCCGAATGAAAGCCAGGCTTGGTTAGGCTGGAGTGGCGGCGCTTGCCGTCAGGCCAATGGCTTCAGCGTACTTCAGGTAGGTCTCAACTGAGGCGATTACAACGCGGGCCTCAACGGAAAGCAATTCGATCCCGACCAGCGACACCTTTGCCCAGGCATCAATCACGATGCCCTTGTCCAGGATCCGGTCCACTACCTCGGCCAGACTCGATGAATCCGTCGATTTGGTTACTTTTGCCATGGTGACTACCTCCTTTCAGTAAGATTTAGTCAGTGCCATCTTTGTAGGCACACCACGTGCCAAGTCGTGAGAGTCTCTCCCGTTTACTGTAAGTGCTGTGTTTTCAGTCTGGAACTCTCCAGCTTCATGGCAAGCGAGGAATCCGTTCTATGGAATTGGCTTTGCAATTCAAAGGAACCGGATACCCAACAATGGGCTTGACTGGAGTGGGTAACTGGCCAGTTACACTATCCAGGGCGGCAGCGGCCGTCCTGGAATGATTTCTTTCAGCGCCGGGCTGCCATTGCTTGCAGTGACGAAGTTATAAGGCGGCCATGGCCCGGTAAGGAGGAGCCTTGTCGAATCATCAGCATAATTGTGGCGGAAGGCTTTCTTAAAGCGCGCGACAGAATTTCTTGTTACCAGGAAGCAGAGGGACTGCGCTGGGCTCCCGCCCCAGGAAGAAAACTCGCTTGTGGAGCGCACAAAGAGTCCCGCCAGAGTTCGACGAATCTTCTCTACGATCCGGGCATGCTGAAGAGACATCTGATCCATCGCGGCATACCGATCCCTCTTTCGAGCCAGGTAGGCTTTACCCGAAGAATAATCAGAGGAGAGACGGGAAGAGTACAATGACGGCGCGGGTATTGTGAGCAGGACTTCTGTCGGGAGAATGCGAATCCCCATTTCGACGCAGCCTTCCAGCTCCCGTAAGAGCGTTCCATACTCCTGGTGACGCTCACCAAGCAGTCGCACGATTTGCGCTTCTTTTTCGAACAAACAACCATAGCGCATGGGGATAACCGTCCGCTCACGATGGAGCGATGCAATCACCTTTTCGTAGGCGAGAATGTGAGAAACATCAAGAGACAGGGCCGGGGAGTTCAACCTGGAAACCGCGGCAGTCAGATGGGAGCCAGTGACAAAGAACACACGAGGGTCATCGACGCCGTGAAGACTTTCCAACCGGCGTCTTGAGTTCTCAAAGATACAGTAAAGCAGGTATTGCATGCTTCATGCGGCCGGCGCCGTCGTAAGCGCAGGAGAAAAGCTGTAGGGTGGCCAAGGTCCCGAGACTTGGAACACCAGGCCGCGCGCTGCGTGGCACGCGTTCAGGCGGGCTATTTGCGAATGGAAATCACCCACAGCGCCGTGCGGCACGAGAAAGGCCCAGTTTAGAATCACATCCATGTCGGCGCCCTCCGCACGGTGGGTAATCACTTTCCGCTCACAAGTCTGGCAGGCTCGCGCACTCAAATCATTCAGGGCCTGAGTGCAGATTTCCGTTGTCCAGCGCATCACTTCTCTGTCCACTTGCTCCTGGAGCCGCTGCTGGTTCACATAGCGCGTACCCGGAGAAGCGCAGGCTAGCCGCTTCTCCTGTTCCGCCAGAGCGACAGAACAAGCGGTCTTTCTCGCCGTCGCCCTTTCCAGCAGTCCCTTGACTGCCCATTCCTCCGTGCCTGTGACAGAATCGAGGAACTCCGAGATCGCGGTATAATGTTGTTTCAAGAGCAGCTCCACTTTGTCGATCGAAGTGAAAAGGGTACCGAAAGGGGCGGGCAACACGGGCGAATGGCGGATGACCTGCTCGATTACCTCTTCATGCCGGCAGGCGCGGGGGCCGAGCCAGGACAGATCCTGCATCCGGGCTTCGGCTGTCTGACCACAGAATTCCGCAAGTGACACAGTAGTCAATACCGCTGCGATATCGAGGTAACGCCACAGGAAGATCGGACCCCAACCGGCAATATCGCAGGCCCCGATGGGCAGCACGAGACTGTGACGGGCGAGGCAGAAGAGGTAATTGGCAACTGCCGAATTCGTACTCGCGGCCTCCGTTGGTTTACAAGGGTCGGCAATCTCCGGCTCGTTCACGTTCGTCTCCCGACATTCCAGCTACCGGCACAAGACAAGCTCCGGGCGTACGCCACTTCTAACCCTGACACATGTCGGCCAGACCTGATTCGATGTCGCTCGCCTTTACCGTGATCTCTACTTGTGCGCCAGGCCGGCCCTTTAGTGAAGCCACAGCGCGGCGAACCGCCGTGAGGGCCGCCCGGTTGCAAATCGAGGCGATATCTGCGCCGTTAAGCCCTTCCGTCCTGGAGGCGAGCGTCTGCACGTCGACGCCGGGTTCGACCGGCCTGTTGCGGAGATGAACCTCGAAGATTTCCTTGCGCCCCTTTTCGTCTGGCAAAGGGATCTCGATCATGTCATCAAACCGGCCTTGCCGGAGCACCGCTGGATCAAGCATGTCCGGTCTGTTTGTGGCGCCGAGCACCAAGACACCTTTCAATTCTTCCACACCGTCAATTTCAGCCAGGAACTGGCTGAGGACACGTTCCGCGACGTGAGAGTCGGATGTGCCGGAACTTCGCACGGGAATCAGCGCGTCGATCTCATCGAAAAAAATGATGCAGGGAGCGGCCTGCTTCGCCTTTCGGAAAACTTCCCGTACCGCTCTCTCCGACTCCCCAACATATTGGGAAAGAAGAGCAGGCCCTTTCACAGAAATGAAGTTTATCCTGCTTTCCGTGGCAACGGCTTTCGCCAGCAGCGTCTTGCCGCAGCCGGGCGGACCGGACAGGAGAATACCTTTTGGCGGCCGAACTCCAGCCTTTCCAAAAAGCTGCGCATATTTCAGGGGCCATTCGACTGCCTCCACCAACCGATCCTTAACTGCTTCCAGGCCTCCGATATCCTTCCATCCGACGTTTGGCACTTCGACGAATACCTCGCGTATGGCTGACGGCTCGACCTCGCGCAGCGCGGCCAGGAAGTCGTCCATGTGCACTTCCAGCTTGGCCAGTTGCTCGTAAGGGATGCTGCTCTGTATGAAATCAATGTCAGACATGATGCGGCGCAGACAGATCATTGCCGCTTCCCGGCACAGAGCTTCCAGGTCGGCTCCAACAAAGCCGTGCGTAATCTCCGCCATGTGCGCCATATCCACGTCTGCGGCCAGGGGCATTCCGCGACTGTGAATCTCCAGGATCTCCAGCCGCCCGTTGCGGTCAGGAATTGGGATGGAAATCTCTCGATCAAACCGGCCCGGGCGCCGCAACGCGGGGTCGATGGCATTGGGGATATTAGTGGCGGCAATGACGATGAGATGCTGGCGCTTCGTGAGCCCGTCCATCAGGGCGAGCAACTGGGCGACGACACGTTTCTCCACATCGCCCAGGACCCTCTCACGTTTGGGAGCGATGGCGTCAATTTCATCCAGGAAAATGATACTCGGGCTTTTCCGCGTCGCATCCTCAAAGATCTTCCGCAAGGCAGCTTCGCTCTCGCCGTAAAACTTATGAATGATCTCCGGTCCGCTTATGGAAAAGAAATTAGCCTCCGTTTCGTGAGCGATTGCCCGGGCGATCAGCGTCTTACCACATCCTGGCGGCCCATAAAGAAGAACTCCCTTAGGGGCGCCAATTCCGAGGCGCTCGAAGACCTCTGGATAGCGCAGGGGGAGTTCAATGATCTCCCGTATCCGGTGGAGCTGTGGCTTGAGTCCACCAATATCTTCGTAGGCGAGACTACGACCCTCCTCCTGGTCAGGAGCGCGCAGTCCCTCTTCCGCCTTTCCAATCACCAGCTCAGTAGGCGGGCTGATGACCACCGCCCCCTTAGGAACGGTGCTTTGGACCCGGAAGTCAGCCGACCGGCTCCCAAACAGCATGGCTCGGATGCGGTCTCCTTCCAACACGGGGAGGCCATCTACGAGGCTGCCGACATATTTCAAGTCACGGTCCGAGAGGGTGACATTGATGGGCGCAAGCACGATGCGGTCTGCCGGCCGGCAGGCTATTTTGGAAACTGTTACGAATTCGTCGAGCGCCGCGCCGGAATTTTCCCGGGTAAGGCCGTCCAGTTGAACGCGGGACTGGCCGCGAAATTCCCGGTAAGCCACCATCGCCTTGCTCACAGTCTCGCGCTTGCCCCTCACCTGAACAACGTCGCCGCTGACGACCTCGAGTTCTTCGAGGTCCTCCGGTCCCATCCGTGCCAGGGCCCGCCCGACATCCTTGCTGAGGGCTTCCGTCACTTTGAGCTTGAGTTGCTTTCCGTCGCCTCTTGGCATGGTCTATTAGAATCGCGGAGCAGCGCTCCGCGTGAAGATAGCGACTTACCAGCTTGTCATTTGAGGCACTTGATCTCCAGCACTCCATTATTGCAGGAGACAACGATCCTTTCCCTGGACACGGTGTGGGGCAGAAGAATCTCTTTGTGGTACTTCTTATCCCCTCTGGCGGCGTCAATCGTGAGCAAATCGTCATTGGTGTCCAGCCGGACGTCGTTGGCACTGACGCCGGGCATCTCCGCCACCACCAGCGTGTAATCCGCCTCCTCAAGGACATCAACCGCGGGCTCGCGTACCTCCTGGACTACAGTCTGCCCGGATTTTTCATCCTTGCGAATATTCCCAAAAGGCTCGAGCCGCACTTTCTCGTCCGCCAGGCCCACCTTGACCGTGAAGCCGTAGATTCCCCGAACCCCTTTGTTCGAATCGTGGATTTTACCGGTTCGCGAAAACTCCTCCCCTGTTTCGGCCAGCTCGCGCAGCTTGTCGACCAGACCCGCCAGCCCCCCAAAAAACCCTCCAATGCCCGCGTCCAGCCCAGCGTCACCTTCTGACTGTTCCTGTTTTCTCTTACTCCTGGTCATGCGAATCTCCATTTTCTTTTACAATACTGTACTGTTTTACTTTCGTATGGATCGTCTTGTAGTCGATCTGAAGCAGTCTGGCTGCCTTGGCTTTGTTTCCCCCAGTCTGACGAAGAACTTGGACCAGGGCGTCTCGTTCAGCCTTCACCACGCTGCGGCGCACGATTGCCCTGAGTGAATACTGACGCGCGCCCGCTTGCGCCAACTTCGGCAGCGGAAACGAGTCGCGAGCGCCGTTGCGCCGGAAGAGGCGCAGTTCGGTAACAGGCAAATGCTCGGCAGAAATGACACCGTCAGCCAGCAGCGTTGCCCGGCGGATGCAGGACTGGAGTTCCCGAACATTCCCGGGCCAGTCGTAGAGTAACAATTCTTCGATGGCATCATCGGAAAGCTGCACCTCTTTGCCGAGTTCCGTGCTTGCCAAATTCAGGAACCGTCGAGCGAGGTAGACAATATCCCCCTTTCGTTCTCGAAGAGGCGGCACCTCGATGCAGAACTCATTCAGCCGGAACAATAGGTCGCCGCGAAAGGAGCCCGATGCGGTCGACGCGTGAAGATCAGTGTTGGTGGCAGCGACCAGGCGAACATCCACCTTGACAGGCTTCGTGCTCCCGATGGGATACACCACCCTGTCCTGAATTGCCCGCAGGAACTTGGCCTGAGAGCCAAGAGGCAGGTTGCAAATCTCGTCGAGAAACAATGTGCCTCCTGAAGCCACCTGGAATTTTCCGGTCGTGCGTCCGTTGGCGCCCGTGAAGGCGCCTTTTTCGTGTCCAAACAGCTCGCTCTCCAAGAGGGTGTCCGGAATCGCTCCGCAATCGACCGGAACAAAAGGACCCGCCGCTCGGGGACTCGCCGAGTGAATCGCGTGGGCTACGATCTCTTTTCCTGTTCCGGTCTCGCCCGTGATGAGCACGTTAAAATTGGATTTCGCCACACGGTCTATGTCGCGAGCAATTTGACTCACAGTGTCACTCGGGCCCATCAGTTCACACAGCGCGGCCGGTTCCTGGACAGGATCGGTCCCGTGTCCGAGCGTTCGCCGGTTATGTCTGCTCAGCGCCTTCCGTATAGTTTGATTCAACTCGTCGGCTTGAAGCGGTTTGGGTAGATAATCGTAAGCGCCTAACCTCATTGCGTGGACCGCCTCCCGAACTTCCGCATAACCAGTCATCATGATGATTTCCAGATCGTCATCCAATGTCCTGGCGTCTCGCAGTACCTCCAGCCCGCTTATTCCAGGCATCCGAACATCAACGATCAGAACATCCGGCTTGTAAGACCGGACCAGCCTTAGCGCCACTTGTCCATCAGAGGCAAGCGCTGTTGTAAACCCCTCCCGCGTGAGGAGCGCAGAAAGAAAGTCGCGAATGTAAGTATCGTCGTCAACGATTAGAATCTTGCCTTTGGTATCTGTCATGGTTGTCATGGTGGGTACCTCTACGATCCCGGGGCCGACCAACCGGATAATTCACCTGTATGTCCTTGTACAGCCAGCGCTGCGGCGAGTGAGCCATGCCAAGAAACAGTATTCCTGTTTGGCCGTGCCGAAGAGTGTTGTTGATTCGCTCGGCAATGTACCTGTCGCGCCGCTGAAGGAGGGAATTACCTAGTGTTCTTTGACGGTGCTTGATCGCAACCGGTTTGACGGAAGCGTTGGAGGCCGCTTTGATGAGTCCGTACTCCTCCACCAGGAGCTCGGAGGATTCTGTTCCCATAATGTGAGCTCCTCGCTCCTTCAATCGGAGGAGAAGCAGATGATTGCGGCTTCCTGCCTTTGCCAGTTCGGTAACAATATCGAGCTCGCGATCACAAACCGGCAGTCCATCCTGGTAAATGTGAACCTTGTTGTAGGAGAGCGGCAGACTGTCGATTGCCCTTTCAATTTCTGCCCAGAGTTGATCAACAACGGAGGCCGTTCGTTCCCATCCTTTTCTCCCCAGCTTTCGAAGCTTGACCCGTCTTATGAAGTCACCAAAGTTGCCCATATCGGTCTCGGTATGGATGATCGGGATGTAGATGAGAGTTCTCGCGGCTTTCCCGGCGCAACTCGTTGCTTTATTCACGTTCTTCCCTACGCGTACCCCTATTAACAGGGTGTGCGGGCGAGAGCGGGTATGGAATCATCTCTATGGCCGGATCTCTATGACTTCATGGCGTCGGGTCCACGCGGTTCCTTGCGGGCTCAGCGCTCAGTTTCCCAACCCGACTATTGGGTTGGCGCGGTTGGCACGTTGTCAACTGGCTATAACAGCGGTACTTGTGACAACTGAATCGGTAGCAAATAAGCCGTCGTGCCTGCGCTGCCGACATTGCACGGCGCAACAGGTATGGCAACAGCGGGACTCGTACCGACGAACTGCCGAGCTAGCTATTGCTAAGCTCCTCACTCCGAGTTAAGAACTAACGCCGACGGGCGTGCGGACGTAACGACTCGCGCCAGCAACAATCACCTCAGACTTGAGATAATCTAGTATTTTTCAAGCAATATTCAAACCAACGTGATTTAAGTCACATAGCGACACACATTTCAGGTCGGTGGCGCCGATTCGGAAGCAAGCCGGGTGTCAAACAAACCGGTGGCACTTTAGCCAGCCCCGGGAAATCCGGGAAATCCGATACCTACATATTGTCAATATCTTGCCTGGTCGTACCCGCGATTGTAACAGGCATCATACGGAAATAAAATGGGACCTGCTAATGGGAGCCTGTCAAAATATTGGCATGGGTGGCGCCTGAAAGGCGTCCATATCGGTCTGGCGCCTTGCCAGAGGTCTGTCTCCACTCTGACAATCAGCCCCGCGTCGGCTTCACTTTCTTGCTGGTGACGATCCTTTCCACCGCGTAGATCGATTTGCCTTGAGACTCGAAATAGGTCCGGGACACCAACTCCCCCACCAGACCTGAAGAGATCAACTGCAAACCGGCAAGGAACAGGACGACGCCCAATATCATCAGCGGACCGTGCTGCTGGAAGAGGTGTGTCTGGTAGAGAGCCTTCTCTGCCAGCAGCCAGACGGCAATTCCCAGACCGGCCAACATACTCAGCAGTCCCAGCGGACCGAAGAAATGCAGGGGCCGCGTGACATACTTCAGCAGGAACCGGATGGTAAGCAGATCGAACAGCACCCGAATCGTGCGCGACAGGCCGTAGTGAGAACGGCCGGTGGGGCGAAGCGTGCTGCGAATCGGAACCTCAACAACCGTTGCCCCGCTCCACGACGCCAACGCGGGAATAAAGCGGTGCATCTCGCCATAGAGACGCACCTGCTTGATGGTCTCGCGCCGATATACTTTAAAAGTGGTTCCAAAATCGTGAATGTCAATTCCGGAGAGTTTCGACATGAGCCAGTTGGCCGCACGGGACGGAATCCTGCGAAGAAAAAAATTGTCAGCCCGATTCTTGCGCCAACCACTGACAATGTCGCAGCCGCTCCGTTCGAAGGCCGAGAGCATCATCGGAATATCGTCCGGATCGTGCTGCAAATCGCCATCCATGGAAATGATCACATCGCCGGACGCATAATCAAAGCCGGCCTCCAGAGCCACCGTCTGCCCGTAATTGCGCTTCAGGCGGATCACAACCACTCGAGGATCGGCCCGGGCCAGTTCACCGAGGAGCTGCGGAGTGCGGTCGGTGCTGTGATCGTCGACAAAGATAAACTCAGTGGCGCCACTCCAGGCCGTCATCACCCGGGAAAGCTTCCGATACAACTCACCCACACTGTCCTCTTCATCGTGGAACGGCACGACGATGGAATACTGGGGAGTCTCTGTCAACCCTTCCCGCATATTTCAAACGTCCCGATAGCTGATCAGGATTACGCCCTGATCCGCGATGCGGCGCCGGAGCGTTGGATCGGTCAAGGCCTGCAGCTCCCGCTCCCGCTCCTGCTTCAGCCGGGTGGGCGAGCGCTCCAGTTGCCGGTCATAGATCCCCGGATGGCACGCCAGCTCGGTAACCCCCTCCGCCAGACCGGCAATCAGAGCCCCGATCGCAGCAAGATCCATCAGGCCGGTCAACGTCATCCCGCAGAAATGGTCCGGCATTCGGAGGCCGCAGGCGCCGGCGAGCCGCCGGAAACGTCGGGACCCGGTCCGCAGGCTCATGGCGAGCGCATACTGCTTCAAATAGACCCGCCAACGCCTCCGCGCCTCCGGTCCCGCAAACTTCGGCCGGTGCAGACTCTCAAAAGGGTTGCGGATCTTCTTTACTCCCACCTCGGTCGCTACGCGCAGCAGCGCTTCCAGCACGCGCGGATGCGTGTGCGCATGTTTATGGCAATCCAGGTGCGTCGGGCAGAGGCCCGCCTTCATGACCCGTTCCACCTGGGCGCAAAACTCACGCTCGATATGGCCGATCTGCACAACGCCGCATGTCAGTCGTGAAATGAGCTCTGACAGCGTTTTCGGCATCAGGCCGTCCGGGTCCACCAGAGAGGGCACTTCTCTCGGCTGCGCCACCGGCCGACCTCCCAAAATGGACAGGTGACAGCCGACGGCCAGATCCCGGTTGTTCCGGGCCATTTCAGCCGCCTCGTCAAAGGCGGGCCCGTTGGCCATAATTGTAGTGCTGGTAACAATTCCATCCCGAAAGGCGCGCAGTATACCGGCGTTGACTCCGGAGGTGAATCCAAAATCATCCGCATTGACAATCAGTTTCTTCAAAGCAGAATGGCGGCGATGCACGCGGATATGAAGTTTGCCATGGTGCCGGCGATCATGGCGCGGAATCCCAGTTGCGCCAGTTCGTGCTTCCGTTCCGGCGCCAAAGCCCCGATCCCGCCGATCTGAATGCCGATGGAGCTGAAGTTGGCAAAGCCGCACAGCGCAAAAGTGGCAATGGTGAAGCTTCGGGGATCCAGCGCGCCCTTCAGTTGTCCCAGATCGGAGAACGCAATTAATTCGTTCAGGACCATGCGGGTGCCCATCAGCCCGCCCACCTGAGTGGCGTCCTTCCAGGGAATCCCGACCAGAAACGCAAAGGGAGCGAACACCCAGCCGAAGATCTGCTGCAGGCTTGTTCCTGCCAAGCCGAGCAGGTAGTTGATCAAGGCGATGATGGCCAGGAATGAAATCAACATGGCGGCGACGTTGAGGGCCAGGTGGAGGCCGTCGATTGTTCCGCGGGCCGTGGCGTCCAGGATGTTGCTGTCCTGCTTCTCCACAATCAACGTCACTTTGCCCCGCGTTTTTGGTTCGTCCGTTTCCGGCACCAGAATTTTTGAAATCATGATCGTGCCGGGGGCGGTCATGATCACCGCCGTCAACAGGTGTCGCGCTTCAACCCCAAAGGCGATGTACGCCGCCATGATGCCGCCGGAAACGTGCGCCATTCCGGAAGTCATCACGCACATCAATTCCGACCGGGTCATCTGGTTCAAGAACGGGCGGACGGTCAGCGGGGCTTCGGTTTGCCCCATGAAGATGCTGGCGGCGACGTTCAGCGACTCCGCGCCGCTGGCTTTCATGGTCACCGTCATCAGCCGGGCAAACGCTGCGACGATGACCTGCATGATTCCAAGGTAGTACAGGATGGCGAACAGCGCGGCAATGAAAACAATCGTGGGCAGCACCTGAAACGCGAATACAAACCCGACATTGCTGCGCGCCGCTCCCAGATTGCCGAACACGAATTCGGATCCGATGAAGGCAAAGCTCAGCAGCTTGTTCACGCCGCGGCCCATAAATTCAAACACGGCCCTTCCGGCCGGCGTCCGCAGCACCAGCAGCGCGAACACAAACTGCAGCCCCAAGCCCCATGCCACCACCCGCACGCCGACCGCCGCGCGGTCGGTCGAGGCAAGGTACGCGATCGCCAGCATCACCAGGATTCCGAGCAGCGGCGCCAGGCGCAAAAACAGTGTCAATTCCATTGGCACTCCGTGATTACGGTAAGTCGAGCCAGTTTAAGACCCGCACTCGCAAAAGTAAATTACAATGCCACCGTGACTCCGGGCTCATCGAAACTCCAGATGCCGACCGTGCCGGGTTCTGCCCTTGGCGCCCTGAAGTCACCTTACCCCCTGGCGGCGCTTATTTCGTTGTGCGCCCTGGTTTTTTATACCTCCACCCTGCTCCCCAGCGTCGATTGGGCGGAAGGGGCCAGATCCCAGTTGCGGGCCTATCTGGCGCAGGCTGACAGCACTGCCGGCGGGCATCCCGTCTATTTTTATCTGGGCCACCTGTTCGTCAGGCTGGGGGTGGGGGACCCGGCCTGGCGCATCAACCTCTCATCGGCAATTTACGGCGCGGTTGCGATTTTCTTCTTCGCACTCACGGCCTTTGAAATAACCGGAATGCTCGCCGGGCAGGACCGGCCGGGAAATCCCGGCCCGTCCCTTGCGCTTTCCCTCTCCCCCTCTCCCCCTTTCTCTCTTTCTGCCTGGCCTGTCGCCCTCGCTTCGGTGACCCTGGGCGTCAGTCATGTTTTCTGGTTCGCTTCGACACATCCGCGACCCTTCTCCATGAACATGGTCGTCCTCACCGCGGCAGTTTTTCTGACCGTTCGCTGGATACGGCAGCCTCGAATCCGGCTGTTTGCCGCGCTCAGTTTTGTTCTCGGGTTGTCCGTCGGGGTACACGTCTTCACTGCGGCCCTGACACCGGTTTTTGCGGCGACTCTGGCTGCCCGCTGGCGGCAGCAGGGACTCGCTCTTTCCAGGAAGGGCGCCAGTGGAGTCGCCGCCTGCTATCTGGCAGGTTTGTCCCCTTACCTGTTCGTTCTATTGCGTGACCTGTCTCGGATAAAACAGCCATTTGCCGTCGCGGCGCTGGCGCTGGGCGCGCCCCTTGGCGGCCCCGCGCTGGAGGGCTGGAGTCAGGCCCTATGGCGTACCGCCCAAGAGTCCCTGATGACTTTGGCTTATAGTTTTTTCC
>JACQGG010000159.1 GCA_016199665.1 Acidobacteriota bacterium
CCGCGAATGAACGCGAGCCGCGGATGAACGCGAGCCGCGAATGAACGCGAATGAACGCGAGCCGCGAATGAACGCGAATGAACGCGGGCCGCGGATGAACGCGAATGAACGCGGGCCGCGGATGAACGCGAGCCGCGAATGAACGCGAAATGAACGCGAAATGAATCCAATTAAGGGGCTCCGGCTGAAACAAACGGCTGCCGGAAAGTTTCCGGCGGCCCAAACAAGACGGGTGAACTAACCGTGAGGGGAAAAGCGGGCTAAACGTCGAACGCTTCTCCCTGAAGGGGACTCGACGTTCCTGCGACCCCCTGAAGCTGGACCAACCCGGACGGTGTCGCCGGTTCCTTCAAGACGTGCTGGCGGTAGAGCCTTGCCATCCGCTCATCCTCGGCCTGCTGCTGGCGCAGATTGGCCTCGCGAGCGCGCCGCTTCTCCTCGCGCGCGTTCTTGGCAATCCCCCGTTCATCCAGATCATGTTGTTCGCCTGCCGCGACATGCTCGGCGTTCAACATGAGCGAGTGCTCCGTGCTTTCCAGATTGACCTTCTTGCCGCCGGCAAAAATCTCGTGACGGCTGTGCTCCTCATACCACTGGGTCAGCGTCGCCGTCATGTGCATGTTCTCAATAATATTGCGCCAGCCGATTCCGGTGTTGTAAGCGCAGAACGAGATCTCTCCTTCCTGCGTCCCGTAAGGAATGATGCACTGCTCGGTCCGGCGAAAGTCATAATTGAACAGATCCTGAAACCACATCCCGGCCACAAACAGGAAATTCCAGCGATCGCCGCGCCGCTTCCGGATATCCTCCTCACCCCGGTCTCCAGAGACCTTGCCGTAGTCCTTTCCCGTGGCGCCAAACGTCTTGTCAAATTTCTTCAACAGATCGGCAAGCCTGAAATGGGTCGGAGCCTGAAAGGGATCGTAATTCTTCAACAGTGCCAGGGCCCCTCCGATCAGCGACAGCTTCCTGCCTCGTGCAGCGTCGTTGACTTTTTGCAAATCCTTGGCAAACTTCTCCGCATTGAAAAATTTTGTTACCGGCACAGCTTCTTTTGTTTCCTTGTCGATCATGACCGCCATGCCGACTCCGCAATTGGGATGGCAGCCGCAGTTAAGCTGACCCCAGTCGGACTGGGGGCCATGCACCAGGTCCGCCCAGTCGGAGAAGGTGCCCATGAAGGAAATGGGGTACCAATCGCGCACCGGCTCGCCCAAGCCCGTCTGGTTCTTCACGTCGTGGGCCAGGTGCGACAGCGTGTAACGCTGCGCTACACGCCTCTCGTCAGTCACCGCTTCGTCGCGGCCAGTGAAGGAGACCGGCTGAAAAGAGAGAAAAGAAATCTTCTTCGGATTGTCCAAGGCGAACTGGACGATCCGTCCCACCTGCTCGTTGTTGATTCCGTTGACAAGGGTGATCACCGGGACAATCTCAACTCCAGCGCTGTAGAGGTTCTCAATGGCGCGAAGTTTAACATCGAAGAGGTTGCCGACCTTGCGATGAGAGTTGGCGGCGTTGCCGATCCCGTCAAACTGGAGGTACGCGTACCGCAAACCGGCATCCGCCGCGGCCCTGGCAAAGTCCTCGCTCTTGGCGAACTCAATGCCGTTGGTTGCCGCCTGCACGCTGTTATAGCCGACCTTGCGCGCATATCGGATCGCATCCAGAAAATAAGGAGAGAGGGTCGGCTCCCCACCCGAGAACTGAACGGACATCTGGCGGCGGGGCTTGATGGAAATCGCGTTGTCCAGAATGGTCTTGATGTCCTCCCAGGTCAGTTCATGGACGAAGCCGACCTGATTGGCGTCCATAAAACAGGGGTCGCACATCATGTTGCACCGGTTGGTCAGGTCCACCGTCAGAACCGAGCCACGGCCATGTTTGATGGTGCTACTGCCATGGTTGTGCAGCTTCTCGTCGTTGTGCGCGCGCATGTCGCGCCCCGGAAACACTTCTTCCAGGTGCCGAAAAAAAGCGGTGTCGACGGCCATGACATCCTCGAAGTGTCCATGGATGGGACAGTCCTTCACCATCAAAATCTTGCCGTCCCGCTCGGTAATCTGCGCCTTGATTTCTCCGAGCCGCTCGTTCCGCAGGATCTCCGTGGGAAGCTCGCCTTCAATGATCTTCCGGCGGACCTCCGGGACGCACTTGGGACAGAGTGAATCGGTCGTTCGAGGCCAGCCCAGCGGCGGCTTTGTCTTCTGATAAGATTTCAGCAGCGGCTTGTCCGACCACCGCGGCGTAAAGGACGGGTTGGGGCGAATTCGATTAACCCGCTCAAACACCGCCCAGGCGGCGCCCGCCGAGTAAACTACAGCTTTTTCAACATACTTGATCGGCTTGTGCATTTGTATCCCCTCCGCTTGCCGGCGGCTCTTTCTTTGGTCCTATGACGCCCCCGCGCGTTTCTTCCCTGTTTCGATGATCAGATAAGTACCCGATAGAGCACTCAAAGCTAGCCAACTCCCCGCCAACTTTGAAAACCTACTTTTTCGAGGGCTTGAGTCTCCCATCGGAGAGAAGCCAAGATCAAGCGCCACCCGCTGGAAAACGTGGGACAGATTGAAGATTTCTGCTGCACTGTACCCCCCACAAGGAACAGTGGTCATTTCGCATTATTTGCAAGGGGTTAGCAAACAACAACCACCCCCCTCAAAGCAGTGGCGTTAAGAAGGCAGGTCGAATGAATTCGACGTGGCACCTCAAAGTTGTGCCGGTCCTTCCAAAATTAGAAGCTAACCCCCCGGCTCAAGTCGGGGGATATTTCTCTTTCGTCCCCTGCGGGACTTCAAGCATCTTCTCTTCGCCTGAAGGCGGGGGGGTTCCACCCTCCCCGGTTTGGCTACCAGCGGTACATCAAGGCGACCTTAAAGTCGAAGTTGTGGAATGACCCGCCGTCGCTGAAGAAAACAAAATCGCTCAGGTCGGCGCGGACCGCCACGTCAGGCCGCAATGGCATCTCGATCCCACCGCCGACATTCAGCCCAAACCGGGTGCTGGTCCCGCCACTTTCCGGATCAAAGAGGATGAGGCCGGGACCCAGAACGCCGAAATAATTTACCCGATGCCGTTCTTCGATCCGATGGGTTACCTTCAACTGGAAGCTTCCCTGCAAGAAACTTACAGATTTATCAACCGGATAATAGGCGGCCTGGAATTCAAAGCCCGTGGCGGGTGTGTAGTTATGAAGGAACCGGCCGCCGACCCCCGCTTCCGTGCCGCCTTCGAAGCCGGTGGTGCTGAACACCACTCCCGCTTCACTCGACCTGAAGTCCGCCGCCGCCGCCCCGGCCTGTGACAGGAGAAAAACTAAGGCAACACCGAGGAGCCATCCTGATCCACCGCGACTGATCCGCCCACGGCGCTGTGACAGGAGAAAAACTAAGGCAACACCGAGGAGCCGGGGTTTCAGGTGCCGGGTGTCGGGTGTCGGCTTCATAGGGCCTGACCCCCGTTTTTGTGGACCCGCAACAAGCCTTAAGGATGCCGCTCGGTTTTCAAGTCTTGGGGACAAACGACTGCAGGCCATAAAAGTGAAGCGCGAAAACCGGCAATCCGAA
This sequence comes from Acidobacteriota bacterium, assembly GCA_016199665.1. Taxonomy (GTDB): domain Bacteria; phylum Acidobacteriota; class UBA6911; order JACQSX01; family JACQSX01; genus JACQSX01. The sequence continues at coordinate 3,564 of JACQGG010000159.1, forward strand.
ACAAGGGAACGCCGCTTCATTCGCCTTCCCCGGCTTCGCCCTTTTTCGACTTGTCCTTCGCCGTGCCCTCGGAGCCCTCTTTCCCCTGCTTTCCAGCCTTTGCCTTCTTGCCTTTCTTTTCCACCTTAGGCTTGTACTCGCTTCCCAAAAACTCTATCAGCGCCGTTTCCGCATTGTCTCCCTTTCGAAACCCAAGGCGGATGATGCGGGTATAGCCGCCGCTGCGATCTGAGAACCGGGGCGCCAGCGTTTCAAAGAGCTTGTGCACAACCGCCCGGCTCCTGACAAAAGCCGCCGCCTGACGCCGCGCATGCAGGTTTTCTCTTTTTCCCAGGGTGATCATCTTCTCGGCGATGGGACGAATTTCCTTCGCTTTGTACAGTGTCGTCACAATATGCTCTTTGTCCAGAAGCTCGGTCACAAGATTGCGAAAGAGCGCCTTGCGATGACTGGTGGTGCGACCCAGTTTCCTTCCTGCGACTTGATGCGGCATGGTTAAGCGCCTCGGACACCTGCGTTATCTTCCCGGATTGGGTGCCCCAGATCATCCAGTTTCATCCCGAAATGCAGCCCCATATCCTGCAGAATCTCCTTAATCTCATTCAGGGACTTCCGGCCGAAATTCTTGGTCTTGAGCATTTCCGCCTCCGTCTTCTGAACCAGCTCTCCAATGGTCTTGATATTGGCGTTCTTCAGGCAATTGTACGAGCGCACCGACAACTCCAGCTCTTCAACTGACTTTTGCAGGTTCTCGTTGATCACATCCAGCTTGGCATCGACGCGCTGCTCCTCGGGTTCCGGCTCTTCTTCAAAATTAATGAAGATGAACATGTGGTCCTTGATCAGCTTGGCCGCGCGCGCGATTGCATCCTCGGGCGTGAGGCATCCGTTAGTCCACACCTCCAGATTCAACCGGTCGTAGTCGGTCGCCTGTCCCAACCGCGCCGCTTCGACGTAATAGTTGACCTTTCGAACCGGCGAATGCACCGAATCGACGGGGATATAGCCCAGCGAGAGATCAGGGTCAAAGTTCTCATCGGAGGAGACATAGCCGCGTCCCTTTTTCACGCGCATTTCCATTGACAGTTTTCCGGCGCCGCCGATGGTCGCCAGGTGAATCGAGGGATCCAGGATCTCGACGTCCGGATCCGGCTTGATGTCCCCGGCGGTCACCGCCCCCGCACCCGTGGATTCCAGGTACAGGGTCTTCGAGTGATCCACGTGGAGACGAATTGGAACCGTCTTCAGATTCATGATAATGTCGGTCACATCCTCCACAACCCCCGGAACCGACGAGAACTCATGCAGGATACCCTCGATTTTGACGGCGGTGATCGCCGCGCCTTCAATACTGGACAGCAGCACGCGCCGCAGCGCGTTGCCAATCGTGGTGCCGTACCCGCGCTCGAACGGCTGCGCGTAGAAATGACCGTAGGTGCCGGTCAATGTTTCCAGTTCACAGGCAAGTCTTCTTGGTTTTTGAAAACCTTTCATCAGTCACTCCATGCTTAAGATTTGAAAGTCGCGCGTCATCCGGGCCGGGGGTCCTGCTCCGGGGAACCCGCTCCCCCCGCAGGCCGGCAGGGCCGAAACCGGCTCCGGCATTGATGGCGCCTCAACTATTTGGAATACAATTCGACAATGAGCTGCTCCTCGATGGGCAGACGAATGTCCTCGCGGCGAGGCAACTCGCGCACCGTGGTCTGGAAACTCTCCTTGTCCAGCTCCAGCCACTGGGGAAGGCCCTGGCCCGAAACCAGATCCACCGACAGATGCACCTGCTGGTTCTTCTGCGCCTTAGGTTTGAGGGTAATCACGTCCCCGCGATTCACCTGACAGCTGGGAATGTTGACCTTCCTGCCATTAACCAGGACATGGCCATGCCGCACCATCTGTCGGGCGTGCGCCGGAGAACTGCCAAACCCCACGCGCAGCAGCACCGTGTCCAGGCGCCGCTCCAGCGCCGTCAGCAGGCGCTCCCCGGTAATGCCGCGCTGCTGCACCGCCTTCTCAAAATAATTGCGAAACTGATTCTCCAATATTCCGTAGAGCCGCTTCACTTTCTGCTTTTCGCGCAACTGCACACCGTAACCCAGCACCTTGCTTCGCGTGTCCTTTCCATGCTCCCCCGGCGCCCAGCTTCTCTTTTCAACCGCGCACTTTTCCGAGAAGCAGCGCTGCCCCTTCAGAAACAGTTTCATCCCTTCACGGCGACAAAGTCTGCACACCGAACCCCGATATCTCGCCAAATCGCTACCTCCTTGCGTTGGTCATCAAAAATCTATTCCGATCCCGGGTCATTCCATTTCCGTCTCAAACCCTGCGCCGCTTCGGGGGCCGGCAGCCGTTGTGGGGGATCGGAGTGACATCCCGTATGGAACGAACCTCAACACCGGCGGCCTGCAGCGCGCGAATTGCCGACTCTCGTCCCGAGCCCGGTCCCTTGACCAGCACATCCACATACTTCATGCCAAAGTTTTCTCGCGCCGAATTGGCAGCCACCTGCGCGGCCTGCTGCGCCGCAAACGGAGTGCCCTTGCGAGAACCACGAAAGCCCATGGCGCCGGAACTGGAAGAGACCACAAGGTTCCCTTCCTGATCGGTGATGGTCACCATCGTGTTATTGAAAGTCGCCCGGATGTGGACCACTCCGTGGGGAACAATGCGACGTTCCTTTTTCTTGCCCGCCCGCTTCTTGCCTACCGGCTTCTTGCCGGTTCCGGCAGCGGGAGCTTCTGGATCTTTTGCCATGGAATGTCTCTCCCTCTATTTCTTCCTGATCCCGCCCATCTTTCGCGGGCCCTTGCGTGTGCGGGCGTTGGTATGCGTTCGCTGCCCTCGGACCGGAAGGCCCTTGCGATGCCGCAACCCGCGATAACAGCCGATGTCCATCAGCCGCTTGATGTTGAGCTGTACTTCCTTGCGCAGATCGCCCTCGACGCGCCCCTGGTCCTGAATCACCTGGCGAATGCGCGCCAATTCTTCTTCGGTCAGCTCCCGAACCTTCCGGTCCAGCTCCACGCTGGCGACTTTCAAAATCTGGGTGGAGCGCGACCGGCCGATGCCGAAGATGTAGGTCAACCCGATTTGAATCCTTTTGCTCTCAGGGAGATTTACTCCCGCGATTCTGGCCATGATAACTCCTACCCTTGCCGCTGCTTATGCTTTGGATTGCTGCAGACGACCCGGACCACGCCGCGGCGACGGATCACTTTGCACTTGTCACAAATTCTTTTTACAGATGCGCGAACTTTCATATTTTCAGTTTCAGCCTTCCGGTTTCTGGGGCTCGAACCCCACCTGTACTCTTCCCCCTTCTCTCTGACTTGTACTCGTCCCCTCTAACTTGCCCTCTTGCCCCTTGCCCCCTGTTACTTGTACCGGTAGATGATCCTTCCCCGCGTCAGGTCGTAGGGCGAAAGCTCCACCAGAATCTTGTCGCCCGGCAGAATGCGGATGAAGTTTTTCCGCATTTTCCCCGAAATGTGGGCCAACACCTGATGTTTGTTCTCCAGTTCCACCCTGAACATGGCGTTGGGAAGAGTTTCAATGACAGTGCCAACGACTTCAATCGCCTCCTCCTTGGCCATGTTCAATTCTTCCGACTCAGGATCCACGGGCCCTCGGCAGTTACGGCCACGGAATGCTCAAAATGCGCAGAGTAGCCGCCATCCACCGTCACTGCCGTCCAGCCGTCGGCCAGAGTTCGGGCTGCCGGACTTCCCGTGTTGACCATCGGCTCGATCGCCAGCACCATTCCTTCCACCAGCTTGGGGCCGCGTCCCGGCGGTCCGAAGTTGGGCACCTGTGGCTCTTCGTGCAACTGCCGTCCGATGCCGTGTCCCACAAACTCGCGCACCAGCGAGAAGCCGTGGGACTCGACGTGCGTCTGCACGGCGGCGGAGATGTCGGAAACGCGATTTCCCACCAGCACCTGTTCGATGCCCCGATAGAGCGCCTCCTCGGTCACGCGCAACAGCTCCCGGAGGTTGTCGCTGATCTCTCCTACCGGAACGGTGACGGCAGAGTCCCCGAAATATCCGTCGCAACAGACGCCGCAGTCGATACTGAGAATGTCTCCCGCGTTCAACCGATAGTTGCCCGGAATTCCATGCACAATCTGATCATTGATCGAGGTGCACAACGTGGCGGGAAATCCGTTATATCCCTTGAAGGCCGGCTTCGCTCCCGCCTTCACAATCATTTCTTCCGCAACCGCATCCAGGTCGCGGGTTTTCACGCCTACCGCCACCATCCTCTGAACTTCCTCCAACACCTCCGCCACGATCAGCGAACTACGCCGCATCTTCTTCAACTCTTCCAGCGTCTTGCAGGTAATCATGCGCGGTCGACAATGCTTCGCACATCTTCAAAGACTTCTTCCGCCGTTCTGTCGCCCGCGATCTGGTGAAAACCCTTCAGGGGATGGAAGAAGCCGATCAGCGGCGCCGTCGCTTTGTGATAAACGCTCAAACGCTGCCGTACCACGTCTTCCCGGTCATCCGACCGCTGAATCAGAGGAGACCCGTCCTGGTCGCACTGGTCCCCGGCGGCGGAAGGGTGTGTCTGCAAATGGAAAATGTGCCCCTGCGCCTGGCACGTGCGCCTTCCCGAAAGCCGGCGTACCAGATCCTCGTCCTCCAGATGAATATTCAGGGCGATCAGCGCGTTTCCGTTCACTAACTCCTGCAGGACCTCCGCCTGCCGGATGGTTCTCGGGTACCCGTCCAGGATATAGCCGTCGCGGGCGTCTGCCCGCAAAACCCGCTCCCGAACAATGCCATCGACGATTTCGTCGGACACAAGCTGACCCGCATCCATAATAGCCCTGGCCTGCCTGCCCAGTTCAGTGCCCTGCGCGACCGCTTCCCGCAGCATGTCTCCGGTGGAAATGTGCGGCACCCGCAAATAAGCGGCCAGCCGCTTTGCCTGCGTCCCCTTTCCGGATCCCGGCGGACCGAGCAGGATAATCACCTTGCCCATTATCCCCTTCGCCCCCGAATCCGACCTTTTTTCAGG
>JACQGG010000160.1 GCA_016199665.1 Acidobacteriota bacterium
CCCCCGTCACGTTGATTCGCGTTCATTCGCGTTCATTTGCGGCCCCATTTGCGGCCCATTTGCGGTCGCCAACAGCCGCCAATAAACGGGAATGAACGCCCCCGCGGCGCGTTAATTCGCGTTCATTTGCGGCCCCATTTGCGGCAACAGCCGCGTTCCTTGGATTACAATGGAGAGATGATGGCCTATCCGCGCGTCCTGGCGCTTGCGTCGATCCTCCTGTTGACGGTCCCCACTGGCAAGACGGCTGCCGGTCGTTCTGTGCCGCAGGAACAGGCAGAGCTTTCAGCCTCATGGCGACAGATTCTTCAGGATGAAAAGGAAAACAACTGGCGGTCGGTTCTGGCCCGTTTGGAGGCGCTGGAAAAATCTTATCCGGAGAGCTACCGTCTGCGCCGGGCTGACTTTCTCAAGGCCGCAGCGTTGCAGCGGCTGGGTCGCCCGGATGAAAGCGAGGTCGCTCTGGCGAAGCTCCTGACCGACGATTCGACTCTAAGGCCCCTGGTGTTGTGGCAGCTATTTGAACTTTCCCGCGAGGCGGGTCGCGAACCGCGGGCGCTGGACTGGTTGGAGCGTTACGTATCGACCTCCTCAGCGCTGGTGGACCGCGAGAGCGCCGACTGGGAGCGAGCGCAGTTATTGCAGGGCAAAGATCCGGAACAGGCTGTTCGGCTTTACCGCTCCTTGGCCGGCCGAAGGAACCGGTTCAGCCGGGCGGCAAAGCTTCGATGGAGTAATTTGGAAACAGATGCCGCAGTCCAACATGCCTTGCGCCAGCAGCTTATTTCGGAAAGACAAAGTGATGAGGCGGCCTACCAGGCGGCCGGCAAACTCGCAGAGCATCTGGAGGCGCTGCCCGAACCCGAGGTTGCAGCCCTGGCGGATGTCTTCCTCATCAATCGGGACCTTTCCCTGCTGCGCAGGACGGCTCAGCATTTCACGCATCGCTTTCCCGCAAGCCGGCAAATTTCCTTCTTTTCGTTTCTGCTCGGCCGCGCCTGGATGCTGGACGGCAGTTATGAAAAGGCCGTGGATCAGTTCAACAGGACTTACCAGCGCTTCCCCGCCAACCGATGGGGAGTTCAGTCCAGGTACTTCGCGGGACATGTCTACCTGCGCCTGGAAAAGTATTCGGAGGCGGCAGCCACGTATCGGAGCGTAATCGAGAACCACCCGGAATCGGAGTGGCTCGGCGGCGCTTACAGCAATCAGACCGAGGCGTTGCGCTGGAGCGGACGGCGGCGCGAAGCATTGGAGGTCGCCAGGCAGGGGGCCGAGCGCTTGAGGACGGCCGATGCGGCCGCTCTTTACTACCTGGCGGGCAAGATTACCATGGTGGAAACGCCGTCCGGCGCGGCCGATTTTTTCCAGCAGGCGCTGCGCCGGGGCGAGCGGTGGGGGTTGCCTCCAAGTCTGGGCAAGGCGGAACTTTACTATTGGATCGGCCGTTGCCGGGAGAGGCTCAATGACTGGAAAGCGGCCGCCGACTCCTACCTGCAGTCGGCTCGAGAGGACACGAATTACTTTGGGTTTCTCTCCAGGGACGCTCTTCGAAACCTCTATGCTACACAGTCGTTAGTCCGGAGCTGGTCGGATTCGTTTCTTTCTCTGGCGGGGGAAGCGAAGTCTCAGGGAAGAAAAACGGAATACCGGGAGGCGCTGCGAAGCCGGTACTATGGCGTACCGGAACCCGAAGCCCGCGTCGCCCGTATGGAGCTGCTGGCCGACCTGGCTCAGGACCCGGAGTGGATTCGATTCGAGGGGCTGCGCCTCTGGCCGGCTGACAAGTTTGACGACGACGCCCTGCACGATCTTGCCGGTTCCGAGCAAAAGCGTGCGGCCGCGATCCTGACCGGTCTGGGCTTTTTTCAAAAGGCGGCGGAACTTCTTGCCGCGGCCAAAGACTTTGACAGCGCCTTGCAGCAGGCCTGGACTGCCGCGAACTACTTCGGATTCGCGGACCGGTGGGGCAAGGCGCTGGAGGAAGTCCGGAAACTGTCGGCCGGTCTTCCATTTGATACTCCCGAATTGATGCCGGCGCGTCTCTTTCCGTTTTTTCTGCCGCTCCCCATTTCCACGCAGGGCCGGGATCCGGGGTCGGCCGTCGAGCCGGAACTGCTGGCGGCGCTGATCTTGCGCGAAAGTCGCTTTCAGCCGGACGTCAAGAGCCCGGCAGGGGCGCGGGGGCTGATGCAACTGCTGCTCTCGACGGCGCAGCAGACGGCGCGTGAGATTGGCCTGTCCCCCCCTTCACCGGAAGATCTCTACGATCCGGGTCTCTCCATGAAATTGGGGACCGCCTATTTGGACAAACTGTTTCGCCAGTTGAAACATCCCGAGATGGCGGTGGCTGCTTATAACGGCGGGAGCGACAATGTGATCCGGTGGGCCCGGAAGAGCCCAACTGAGGAGCCGGCGATGTTTGTAGCCGACATTGGATTTGCGGAAACCAAGAGTTACGTGATGCGCGTGCTGGGCAACTATCGGCTCTACAAGATCCTGTACGGATCGCGGCCTTGACCGCCCCACCGGCCGCAGTAGAAAACTTGCGGGAAATGCGGGCTAGGTTCACGCCGCCCAACTGATTATGAACCAGGATCTGCTGTGGGCGCTGCTGCTGAGCTGGGGCGCCGGGATCAACCTGTACCTGACGGTTTTGCTCGCCGGCATTGTGGGTAGAATGCAATGGGCGCCGCTTCCCCGCCATCTGGGCTTCCTCGCGTCGGACTGGTTTCTGGCGCTGGCTGGCGCAATGTTCCTGATCGAATTTGTCATCGACAAGGTTCCTTATCTGGACAGTTTTTGGGACTCGATCCATACCTTCATCCGCGTGCCCGCAGCGGCCCTGCTGGCCCTGGGGGCAACGCTGGGAGTTCCCCAGCCGGGGGCGCTTCTAATGACGCCCGCCGGGACTCTGCTTTCATTTCTTTCGCACGGCGCAAAGTCATCGATACGTCTGGCTCTCAACAGCACTCCCGAACCTTTCACAAACTGGTTTGTCAGCCTTCTGGAGGACGCACTGGTGACGCTGGCATACTTTCTTCTGTTGAAACATCCCGCGCTGCTCGTAGCGCTTGTCGGGATAGCGACGGTGGCCGCCACCCTCACGCTCTATCTGCTGATCCGGATCTTTGAAGGCTTATTCCAGTTTTCCACGCCCAGCCAACTGCGCCGGGCAAACTGGAGGCTCGGGTCGAGAGGCTCGTAGCCGGGGGACGGGGACCCGCGCGCAAGGGCGAGGCGCTGGAGATTATTGAGGTCGTAGTCGGGCGATGGGGGTCGGGGATGGGGGCTCCTTGCGATTTGCGATTAGTGGGCTATTTTAGTTGACTCCAGTAGACCCCATAGGCCACTGGCAAGAAATCGGCGATGTTGTCACAGTGTATCGGCTGGGCTGCGGACACCCTGGCCTGCCCGGTTCAGCACGTGGGACCGAATTGAGCGCCTGATTTTGAGTCGAAGCGGCAACGTGCTGATTGGAGGCCAGATACGACAGAAAAGCCGAGATATTGGCCGGGCCAAGCTCGGAGGCATGTCTCTTGTTAGCGAAGTTACCGAAAACCTGAAATCCCAATCCTCAGATCGGGATCCTGAAACCGAAATCCTTAAACCGAAATTGCGGTCCCACTTCTGTGGTGCTACACTGTCGCCACCAGTGATACTTAACTGTTAAGCGGCATAAACTGCGAGAAACTATTAAGCACGCCAGAGAAGCGTGCTGTACTGGTTTGCCCCGTATATCACACCCTATTGAGCGCTACAGGGGGCGGAACGATTCACTACATGTTCGGCCAGTGTAGCGCGGCGTGCTATGGTGGGATTTGACAAAGATTGATCATGCCGATTCTGTCCATGTTCTACGGCATCGTGGTGCGCATGTACTTTTTCGACGACAAGCAGCACCAC
>JACQGG010000163.1 GCA_016199665.1 Acidobacteriota bacterium
AGTTTGGGCTCAAACTCATCTGGTGAGAAAGGGGAAACCGACAGGTGGAAGGCGCCAACCCAAGTTCGTCACCGAACCGCGACCGTCTCAGGGAGCGGCGCGGAATTTCAATGAGTTAGCGCGCTGCTCGCTTACGCGCGCGGCTCTGTGACGAACTTGGGCTAAAGGCGCAGCACGTGCTCGTCTGTCAAACGCTTCCACGTCCGGGCCGGATCCTCGGCGAAGACGATGGACGGGTCGGCATCGGCCGTGAACCAGGAGCCGGCGGCGATCTCCGCCTCGAGCTGGTCGGCTCTCCAGCCCGCATATCCGAACACCAGGAGGTATTTCTTCGGTCCTTTTCCTTCGGCGATGGAGTTCAGCATGGCGGAATCCATGCTCATCGCCACCCCGTCTGCGACGACCCGGCTGGTGGCCAGCATGACATCAGGGCTGTGCAAGAAGAAGCCAAGCTTCCGTTCCACGGGGCCTCCATAGTACAACGCCAGCTTCTGCCGCTGGATCGCCTGGTTTGATTGCTCCTCGTGCCGGAGTTCGGCGACGCTCGCCTTGCCGATCGGCCGATTAATAATCAGCCCCATGGCGCCATCAGACCCGTGCTCCACGACATAAATAACAGTTTCGACAAATCGCGGATCCCGCAGTTGCGATGTGGCAACCAACAGGTGGCCCTGAAGTCGATCCCGTGGGGGATTCTGAATCATAGGGGAGCCTGCGGGCCCAGGGCCGACCACCAGCAGGAGCAGAAACGCAAGAGGTTGCATGGTCATTGGCCCTGGTCGCCGCTGCGGCCACTGGCTCACTTGCGCCATCCATGACATGGGAACCTCCGTTTGGGCCCGGTTGTGAATTTTTTTCTGCCGAACAACGTCCTTTTCGGCAGTCCACTTCCGGAATTCGTATCGCCCGTCTGTGGGGCTATTGTCACGGTTCTGAATGCATTAGGCAAGAGGGGAAGTTTTAAAAAGATTTCTGGACAGGGCAGCGGGCGAATGAAGGGAAAAGGATCAGCGAATTGAGAAACGAGAAAAGAACGTAGCACAATTGTCCCTGGCGGCAGGGGGGCGAGTCAAGGAAAAAAAGTGATTCAAATCACATTTAAGACCGCCGGCCCGCCGGAGTTCCTGGAGAGACCCGGAAGCGGGTTCCGGCAATTCAAAGCGCCGTCAAAGCCATTCGCAGAATTTACACAAGGGGACAACCGTACTATAATCGGCACAATGCGATGGCAAGGTTCGCTTGTGAAGTGGGCTTTGCAAAGTCGCCAATGGCTGTTAATGGGGGGGACTTTATGATCACGAAATGGAATGCGACAAGGATAAGCCGTGCCGCTACCTGCACGGCGATACTCGTTCTGAGTCTTGCGGCTGCCTCCACGGAGCTTCGGGCCCAGGCTCACGGGAATCCAGGCTCAATAGACTGAAAGGCGCTTTTGGAGCTGCCGTTTCTGGTGATTACGGTCTTTTTTGGCTTCCGTACCGCGAATGCCCTCAAGGGAGGCGCGTTCGGCCGGGGTATGGGATTGATCGCCTGGGGGGCGGTGGTGATGGCAGTCGGGCACCTGCACATGCAGGCCGATCAGATGTTTCAGTTTAATCTGTTCGCCACGATTTTTGGGGCGGGAGGCGGATCGGTTGCCTTCCTGCTTGCCCTGATTGTGACTTGGCTGCTCACCGGTTCGGGGTTCCACAGCATCTATAGGGCCAGCAGCAAGTAGCCTGATGATACAAAGCTGGTTCAACAAACAGGTCGCCTTCCCGGAACAGCACCAGGGGTTGGTTGCCTCGGAGTTTCTGGAGGCGTCTCGTCTGGTCGATGACCTGGCCGGGGAAATCTCAGCCTGCTGAGCCGGAATCAGATTCAGCGGATTCTCATCGACAAAGTAGGACATCTGGAAAAGATTCAAGGCGAGCTTGAAAAAGCCCGGGATAACCTCGAGACCAAGGTGCGGGAACGCACCGGGGAGCTGGTAGAGGCCAACGGCAGGCTCCAGGATGAAATCAGAGCTCGGGAGCGCTTCGAGGCTCAGCTTTCGCATCTGGCCAATCACGACCCCCTCACCGGTCTTTTTAACCGGCGCCGGTTTGAAGAGGAACTGGCCCATCATCTGAAAGCAGCGGGCCGCTACGGCACTCGCGGAGCCCTCTTGTGGCTTGATCTGGACGGTTTCAAGGGCGTTAATGACAGCCTTGGCCACCAGGCGGGAGATCGGTTTCTGGTCAGTCTGGCCAGGCTCTTGGAAAAACAGGTGCGTGAGACGGACATCATCGCCCGCTTAGGCGGGGACGAATTTGCCATCCTGTCTCCCAACATCGACAGCGAACCGGCGCAGGCCCTGGGCCGGAAGATCGTCGTCAGGGCTGAGCGCGAGTCGATCGAGTCGGTTGCCGGCCAGTTGAAGCGCGAGCAGCAGATTCGCGAAGCTGTAGACCATGGGCGATTTCTTGGCTACCTGTAGCCGATTGTGGATCTGCAGGATGGCAGGATTTTCGGCTACGAGTTTCTGCTCCGGCTGCAGGTCGACCAGGGGAAGATCGTCCCGCCCGGGGCGTTCCTGGGAGTGGCGGAGCGCTACGGACTGATCCGGAATGTCGATCAGTGGGTCCTTTGCGAGGCCATCCGGATGATTGCAAAGGTTGAGGCCGGTCCAGGCCAAGCCGAAAAGCAGGGGCTCAAGGTGGGAATTAACCTGTCGACCAAGGCCTTTGCCGGCGAGGGCCTGCTGGAGATGATCGAGAGTGAAGTGCGAAAGACCGGAATTGATCCGGCGCGTCTAATCGTGGAGATCACCGAATCTGCCGCGATCTCCAACGTTGACCAGGCCCACGCGTTCATCCGGAGTCTGAAGGGCTTGGGTTGCCAGTTTGCTCTGGACGACTTCGGGGTCGGTTTCTCGTCGCTCTATCACCTGAAAAACCTCAAGGTTGATTACCTGAAGATCGATGGCCATTTCATTCGCGAGCTTGCTCAGAATCCTGTCGATCAGGAACTCGTCAAGGCAATTGTTAACATGGCGCACGGGCTGGGCATCAAAGTTGTTGCCGAGCATGTCGAGGACGAGCGAAGTATGGAGCAGCTTCGAGCGCTGGGCGCCGACTACGCCCAGGGGAATTTCGTCGGCCGGCCCCGGCTTCACGAGGGACTGTGAATGATTGTCGCCGTGTGCGTTTGAGAAGCCTTCCGCCTTTTGCCTGTTTCTGGCTGCGTGTTCGCGACTATTGCCGTCTGCGTTGATTGGCCGCCGAGCAAGACATTGCGAGCGAGGCGCGTTTGCCCGTATTCTATTTAGCCATGCTTGTCGACCATCGCAAAAAGGGAGAGTTTTCCTTGCATACCAGAAAAGCATTCTTGTCATCGTTTCTTATTGCAGGCCTGGGCCTGTTGTGGCTGGCAGGGCCTGTTGTTCTCGGTCAAGGCGCGCCCGGAGAGAGTGGGGGATTGCATGGCCATCGGGCGGTCCGCGCGGCTCGGACAGAACATCCGGTCAAGGTCGACGGCAACCTGGATGAATCGGCGTGGGCGGAAGCACCGGTTTCGGCCGGCTTTGTTCAAAGAGATCCGCAGGAGGGGAGTCTTTCCACGGAGAGGACCGAGCTTCGCGTCCTTTATACGGAGACGACGCTTTACCTGGGCATCGTTTGTCATGATTCCGAGCCTGGCGGGATTCTTGCCAGGGAACGGCGGCGCGACAACCCGCTCGAGAACGACGACATTCTTTCCGTCAGCCTCGACACGTTTCACGATCACCGGAATTCCTTTCTTTTTCGGACCAATCCTCTGGGGACGCAATATGACGCCCTGGTCACCGATGAGGGGAGGAACGTCAGCGCCAACTGGGACGAAAAGTGGGATGTCGCGGCGCAAATCACCCCCGTGGGATGGGTCGCCGAGTTTGCAATTCCCTTCAAGACCCTCCGCGTGCGCGATTCGCAGGAGACGCAGATCTGGGGTTTGGACGTGGAGCGGGTGATCCGGCGCAAGAATGAGCTCTCCTATTGGAATAGTTACCGCCGGGGTTTCAATCTTGAGAACGCGTCGCAAGCGGGTCATCTGGAAGGCCTGAAAGAGATCAGCACCGGCCTGCGCCTTCGCGTGAAGCCTTTTTTGCTCGGCGGATTCTCCCATACCAACGACGTGTTGCATAGCGCCCTGTGCCGGCCTTCCGGCGCAACCGCCCTCCAGGCAGGCAGCGCTTTCTGCAACCTGTCCGAGGTGGGCATGGAGGTCATGAAGTACCGGATGACGCCGGGCCTGACCATGGACCTGACCTGGAACACCGACTTTGCCCAGACGGCGGTGGATGACCAGCAGGTCAACCTGGACCGTTTTCCTCTCTTTTTCCCGGAAAAGCGGGAGTTCTTCCAGGAGGGCGCTGGGGTATATGAGTTTGGCATCGCGCAGGGAGAAGGGGCCATGACCATCATGAAGCTGTTCCACAGCCGACAAATCGGCCTCTACCGCGGGCAGCCGGTTCCGATCAAAGGCGGCGGGCGCATTACCGGGCAAGTGGCCGGTCTGACTGTGGGCCTGTTGAACGTGCAGACGGAAGCCGTCAACCGCTTTGGCCTTCCCGCCAGCAACTACGGCGTCTACCGTGTGAAGCGCAACGTGCTCTCGCGCTCCAACGTCGGTGGGTACTTGATTAACCGGGAGACCACGGGCAGCGACTTCAATCGAGTCTACGGCATGGATGGGAATTTTACTTTTTACCGGTATTTGAATATCGGCGGGCAGGTCGCCCGGTCCAGTTCCCCGGGGATCGAAGCGGATAACTGGCTCACTTCGGGCGGCATTTCCTGGCAGAGCGATTTTCTCAACACCGGTATCTCCTGGCTGACCGTGGACCGGGATTTCCGGGATGATCTCGGATTTGTGCCCCGCAAGAACCAGCGCCGGTTCATGCCGACCCTCGCCTTGCAGCCGCGGCCTAAGAGCACCCTGCTGCGGCAGGTGATCTTCCGCTTTCACTCCGACTATACCGCCAACCAGGACAATGACCTTGAAACCCGGCTGAACCACTACGCCCTGGAACTGCGCTTTCACAGCGGCGATCTCTTCATCTACAACCCGCACACCCGTCTGGAAAGGCTCTGGGCGCCGTTCGAGATCCGCCCCGGCATCGTCATCCCGCCCGGGACCTATAGCTGGTTTTATAACGGGACCCGTTTTCGGACCAATCCCGCCCGCAGGCTTTTCATCACGGGCTCGTGGCAGAAACATTACGGCTTCTTCGGCGGAGGTCTCCATACATTTACCCTGAGTCCGGGTGTTCGCCTCAGTGGAAACTTTTCCGTAGAAGCGGACTACGACTTCAACCGCGCCTCGTTCCCCGCAGGAAAGTACATGGACCTCAAGGGCGCATTTCCAGCCCGGGAGGGTAGATTCACCGACAACGTCATCAACACTCGCGTCAACTACAATTTCAACAACCGGTGGCTCACCAGCACCTCGATCCAGTACAACGACACGGAGTCGTTTGCGGGGTTCAACTTCCGCTTGAATTACATCTTCCGACCCGGCGACAATTTCTACTTTATCTATAACGAAGGCCGCCGCCTGGACGGTCCGCTGGCAGGCCAAAAGGACCGTTCAGTCCAGGCTAAGCTCACCTACTCGTTTGACTTCTAGTCCGCTTTTCTCGCCGTTTTCGTGAACGAGGCGCTGGAGACGGGCATGATGACAAGGCGCGCGACCGAGGGCTCCGCAGGCGTACTACGCAGCTACTTTTCCGGCAGAAAATGTCGTGTTTCTCCAATTGAAGCGGCAACAAGCCCTCAACCCTGAGATGGAGCTGTATTACTGGAAGGACGTCCACACCGAGAAGTTGATTTCGTCCTGAAGGAAGGGCTGAAAGTCACGCAACTGATTCAGGTTTCCTGGAACATCGGAGACTTCAAGACGAAAGAGCGGGAGTTGAGAAACCCCAGGAAGGCGATGGCTGAACTCCAGTGCAAGAATGCGCCCGTCGTCACAGAAGAATTTGAGGGCACAGAGAAAATCAAAGCCTCCCACGTGCATTTCGTGCCGCTCCGCAAATGGCTGCTCGCCGAAAAACCAGATGAACAAACGAAAGTTCAGTGAGGTCTACGAATTCAGAATTTCACTGCAGGGGCTGCAGCCTGCGATCTGGCGACGGATTCAAGTTCGCGGGAATTACACTTTCTGGGACTCGCACGTCGCAATTCAGGATTCAATGGGCTGGCTTGACTGCCATCTCCATCTGTTCCGCATCCTCAATCCAGCGACGAAGAAGCGGGAAAACATTGGAATTCCCGACGACGAAGATTCTTTTGACTTGGAGGTAATCCCGGGCTGGGAGAGGGCTGTCTCCGACTACTTCTCAATCGAAAATCCCGCGGCAGAATACGAGTATGACTTTGGAGACGACTGGCAGCATGAGGTAGTTCTGGAAAATATCATTCCCCGCGAAATCAAGCGGCGATACCCCCAATGCGTTGCTGGAGAGCGTGCCTGCCCGCCGGAAGACTGCGGAGGAATTTGGGGTTATCAGGAATTCCTGGAGGCCATCGGCAATCCGATGCACGAAGAACATGCGAGAATGCTCGAATGGGCTGGCGGCTCATTTGATTCAGAGCGATTTGATCCGAAGAAAGTACGTTTTGAGAATCCTGCAAAGCGGTGGAAGATTGCGTTCGGCACGACGTAGAGCGCTTCATTTCTCGTCGACAGGTTCGGGACTCGCGAAATCCTTCCTTGGCATGTAGATGAGTGGAGGCGCCGATCGGATTCGAACCGATGCATAAAGGTTTTGCAGACCTCTCCCTTACCACTTGGGTACGGCGCCCCG
>JACQGG010000024.1 GCA_016199665.1 Acidobacteriota bacterium
CCTTGGAAGAATTTCATGCCAAATCCAACTAGGAAGGAATTTGCCGGAAGCCGGCCTGCGCCTGCCGCAAAACTGTCCCTGGCAGAGCGCCTGCTTGAAGTTTCCAGCAAGCTTGCCGTTTCCACCGACTTGAAAGACGCCCTGGAGAGACTGGTGCAGCTTACCGCGTCGGCGGTCGCCGCTGAGCGAGGCTCCGTCTTCCTTAACGACGCCGCAACGGGAGAGCTGTACTCCCGCGTCGTCGAAGGGAAGTTTACAAGGGAAATGCGCTTGCCGAACACCCTCGGCATCGCCGGCCATGTCTTTCAGACCGGGCAGGGTCTTATCGTGCGCGATGCCTACGCCGATCCGCGCTTCAATCAAGAAATCGATTCCCAGACCGGTTTTACCACCCGGAACATTCTGTGCGTACCGCTGCACACGCTGCGGGGGGAGAAAATCGGCGTTGCCCAGCTTCTTAACAAGAAACAGGGAGAGTTCACCGCCAAGGATCTGAAGCTGTTCGAGGCGATGATCGAACAGGCCGCCATCGCCATTGAAAGTCATCGGAAGGTGGAGGAAACCGAGAATGCCCGGCGGCAGGAACTGCAATTCCTCAATGTGGTTTCTGAAGTCTCCTCCGAGCTCAAGCTGGGGCCGCTGCTCCAAAAGCTTATCGCCACCATCACCAAAATGCTGGATGCAGAGCGCTCGACGCTTTTCATAAACGACGAAAAGACCCACGAGCTCTATACGGAAGTGGGAGAAGGGCTGGGCGCGCGGCAGATCCGCTTCCCCAATCACCTGGGCATCGCCGGAACCGTGTTCACGTCACGCGAGACCGTCAACATCCCTTACGCCTACGCCGACCTGCGCTTCAATCCTTCCTTCGACCGGCAGACCGGCTTTTTTACCCGCTCCATCCTCTGCATTCCGGTCATCAGCAAGAGCGGCAAGACGATCGGGGTGACTCAGGTGCTCAACAAGCGGGGCGGCGCCTTCACCGCCGCCGACGAGGCGCGCCTCAAGGCCTTTACCTCGCAGATCTCCATCGGCCTTGAGAACGCCAAGCTCTTTGACGATGTCCAGAACATGAAGAACTACAACGAGAGCATCCTGGAGAGCATGTCCAGCGGTGTCATCACTCTCAATGAGGATGGCAAGATCGTCACCTGCAATGAAGCCGGGCTTCGCATCATGAAGGTCAAACCCGAAGAGATCCTGCAGTACGCCGCCAAGGATTTTTTCACCGGGCCCAACGGCTGGATCCTCGAGAAAGTCCGGCTGGTGGAAGAGAAGCAGGCCGATGACATCACCATGGACGCTGAATTGACCTTCGGCAGTGAAAAGGTCTCCGCCAACGTGACGGTGCTGCCCCTGATCAGCACCAGCGACAAGAAACTCGGCTCCATGATCATGATTGAGGACATCAGCACCGAAAAGCGGATGAAATCGACCATGTCCCGTTACATGGATCCATCCGTGGCCGACAAGCTGATGCAGGCAGGCCAGGAAATCCTGGGCGGAAAAACCAGTGAAGCCACGGTGCTGTTTTCAGACATTCGCAGTTTTACCACGCTCACCGAAGAGCTGGGGGCGCACGGCACCGTCAGCCTGCTGAACGAGTATTTCACCCTCATGGTGGACTGCATTCAGAACGAAGGAGGCATGCTGGACAAGTTCATCGGCGACGCCGTCATGGCGGTTTTTGGAACTCCTCTGTCCCACGGCGATGACGCGGACCGCGCCGTGCGCGCCTCCATTTCCATGCTCAAAGACCTGGCCGTTTTCAACTCGAAGCGCGCCGAGAACGGCCTCAAGCCCATCAACATAGGGATCGGTCTGAACACCGACACGATCGTGTCGGGCAACATCGGCTCCCCAAAGCGGATGAACTACACGGTCATTGGAGACGGGGTCAACCTCGCCTCCCGGCTGGAAAGCGCGTGCAAGCAATATGGCGCCCGCCTGCTGGCGAGCGAATACACTTTGAAGCAGCTACGCGGCACCTACCGCAGCCGCGAGATCGACCGCGTGGTGGTCAAGGGCAAGACGCAGCCGGTGGGCGTTTGCGAGATCGTTGACTATCACAGCGAGGAATCATTTCCGAACATGATGGACGTACTCAACCACTTCAAGTTCGGGCTGCAGTGCTACCGGCAGCGCAAGTTTGACGACGCGATCCGGGCCTTCAAAGAAGCGCTGCGCCTCAATCCTCAGGATTACCCGCCCAAAATGTACCTGGAGCGCTGCGAGCATCTGAAAGCCTCCCCGCCGCCGGAAGATTGGGACGGGGTGTGGGTGATGCAGTCGAAGTAGCTTTGGGGTTTCCCCTTTCAGGTCATCTCCAATCAAAGAATGCCGGCGCTTATTCCGCCTCGCGCGACTTCCGCAGGCCGGCGCGGTTGAAATCCAGATCTGCTTCCGCAATCACCTCGACATTCGGAAACTGCTTGCGCAGCTCCTCCAGGAACAGCTTCGTGTCTCCGACGGCCACGATCGCAACAGCGTCGGCGCCCAGATGCGCGCGGGCGAACTGTTGCACGTCCGCGCTGGTCACCGCCTGGATATTGCCGATGGTGCGATTGATCTCGTCCAAGCCAAGATCATACAGCGCCAGCGAGGCAAACTGGGCCGCCAGCCCGCCCGCCGTTTCCAGGCTCCGGCCGAAGCTTCCGATCAGGGCTGCCTTGCGCGGCGTCAGCTCGCTGTCGGAAACCCTCTCCGTGGAGAGACGCTGCAGCTCGCTCGCAAGAAGCGCTGCCACTTCCGCCGCGGATTCATTCTTCGTCTGAGTCATCGCCGCAAATGGACCCACATCGCGGCGGGTGTCCAGACTGCTTGAGGCCCCATAGCTGAGACCGCGCTTGATGCGGATCTCCTGGTTCAGACGCGCCGAATAGCCGCCGCCGAGCACGGAATTAGCCACCAGACCTGCAAAATAACCGGGGTCGCGCCGCCGCAGTCCCAGCCGTGTCAGCACCACCGCCGCCTGAGCGGCATCCGCCTTGTCAATTGCCACGGCGCGCCGCGCCGCGGGAGCGCCGGGGCTCTCCCGACCCGCACCGGGGAGCGCAGCCCGAGGCGTCGCAGGCTTGGACCAGTCGCCGAACCAGCGCTCTGCAAGCCGGAAAGCCGCCGAGGAGCGGATGTCGCCGCCGATGACAAGCACCCCATTGTCCGGCCTGTAGCAGGCTGCATGAAAGCCGACAAGGTCCGCCCGGCTGATATTCTGGATGCTCTGGGGCGTGCCGCCTTGTGGATGACCATAGGGAGCGTCGCCAAAGACTAGCCGCGCGGCAGCCAGGCGCGCCAATGTACCGGGCTGCCGAAGCGCCACGCGCAACTGGTCCATCGTCTGCTGGCGCCGGCGCTCTATCTCCTCCTCCTTAAATGCAGGGCGGCGCACCACGTCGGCGAGGATCTCCACCGCCTGTTCAAGCTGGGTCGACATCACATCGATGCTCACCGCGGAAGCATCCCAGCGCGCTCCGGAGTCTATGGTTCCGCCCAGCGCTTCAACGCTTTCGGCAATCTGCTGGGCGGTGCGTGTGGTTGTGCCCTGGGTCAGCAAGGAGGCGGTCATGGCCGCAAGTCCAGGCAGCTCCGGAGGATCCAGCTCGGGTCCGTTCCTGATATACAGGGACGCAGAAACGAGCGGGGTGCCGCCGCGCTCGGCGACAATTACACGCAACCCGTTGGCCAGCGTCTTTTCCGCAGGTTTTGGAAGGACCGGCGACCGCGGCGCTCCCGGCGGGGGAGGCGTCTCCTGCTGCGCCCGGACGGATCGGTCCTTCGCTCCCAGGAGCGCCAAGGCCAGCGCTGTGGCCGCAAAAACCGAACGTCGCCGGGTGTGAGCGATCCTCTTCGCTTTGTCTCCCTGGCGGGGCAAGTGCGCTGAATTCATCGCCTCACATCCCGTTCATCAATCACACTGAAATCAGACTGACGTTTGTGGCAAGTGAATATGGGGATTTCCGCCCCCATCCCCTAGGAAGTCTCTGCAATACGCTCGATTTGCTCAAGAACACTGATGTGATCCGTGGTACGTAGTGGGGCGATGGAAAACAAGACGTTCTCAGAAAAAGGTGCTCGAAGCTTTCGCTCAATCTTGAAAGCGGCAAGATTTCCGAATAGCGGCGATACTTGCGTTTTGTCAAAATCGAATCCAATCGAGTCTAGCTGTACTCCGCTCGGTGACTCGATCCCATAGGTGGCTAGTTGGGCATCTCCGATTACCCTGGAAAGACCTTCCATTTTTGAAAGGAGTCCGTCTGGCGATTTCTCAAACTGCACCCACACCTGGCTAAGAAATAACTTCCTTGCGTCTCGCCACGCTTTTCGAAAACTGAACTGGTCTGTCAAAAAACCAAGCAGATCATCCAGCAAGAATTCCGACATGTCTGTATGATCGGCACTACACACAATCCCATCATTCAAGACGACCAAATCCTGAATTGGATAGTCGCGGCCACTCTTCATAATTTTCCCAACGGAAAACTTGTATCCATCCTTTTGCAACACCTCTGGGTTTAGAGTCAGGTCCGCAACGTTGGGTGTGTTACCAAATTCATACCGCTGTTTGATTCGATCGAATATTGTTTGGAGGTGCACCCCACCTATAGGGGCAATTTCGTGCGTCGGCTTTAGCAGGACGGTTCTGCCAAGCACTGTCGAAAGGATCTTCATGCCGCCCTCCCAAAGCCAGTGTCTCGTCCCTGCTGCGTCACCGCCGTCCCAGCCATCGCCAATTTTTGGATAGGTGTCCCATCGTTAACCGGTATAGACGGAGGCGGGGGTTCCTGTGATTGAGCTTTGCCAAGATACTCGGCAAGGTGATCAATCTCCAAGCTTCCCTCTATCGCCGTATCCCTTTCCGGAAACTCTGTCTGAAAGTCTGGAACAAGGAAAGAATCAGGAGAAAGCCCGTCGAGTTTGTGGAGCATTTCAGAGAATGGTGCAAACTCTACATTAAGATCCACATCAAAAACCTTCGCCAATTCAAGAAGAGTCGAAATCGTCGGTGGTGGCTGGTTTGGATTCTCCAGGCGAGAAATCCAGGATGGTGTTTTCCCCATTTCCAGTGCAAGTTTTGTCTGGGAATCGAAACCGCGCTGCTCTCGAACGGCTCTAATCTGGGCAGCAATGGCGGTCCTTACCTTTTCTTCAACAAATGCGTGACGGTAAACTTTACTTGCTCGAAAGCTTTGCAACAGTTGGTCTGTTACCGAAAATGTGCTCACCTATCCGACTCCTATCACTTAAAACGATTTGCCTGTTTTTGTCGGCATTCTCCAGGATCCTTCTTGGCAGCTTGCCCTTCTCTATTGCGCCGTAGAGGAGCGTGACCTCTCCCCGCGCCGGCCCATAAAAGAAAATTGGGCGGTATTGCGAGCCTGCCGACACGACACGCAGCTCAAAAATTTCCGGCCAGCCCTGTAGCGCACTGACGTACTGCTCCGGCCAAATACGAACCGCCTGCATATAGATAATTCGAGCGTCTATTTTTGCTGAGGCCTTGTCTGGCAAAGAATCCAGCCTTACCCGAATCAGATTGTTTTCCCTTGCAATTCCTCTCCCGTCGAGAAAATCAAAGAACTTCCAAGGGTTCATGTTATCAGGAAAAACTGATTATGCAACTATTTTTAATTTACTGCCTTTCACAAAATCCTGATAATACCACTATGTCTAAGAAAATAAAAGGCCAGCAAGCTCAAGTCGACAAACTCGAACCGCTGGCCTTCGTCTCGGGCCCGTGTCTCAATCGCGCAGAGAAGCCGATTACTAATCGGCGGGTTAGACCCCCGCTAGGCCCACTAAAATTGATACCCGCCGGCTGCGCTAACAATCGACGGGGCTTTAACCCCATGCTTTGGCAGCATGAGATCGGCAACTCTCATTTTCGACCTTCGCTGGAGAAAGCGCAAGGTCGAAAACGAGTTGTCACAACTGTCAAGTCCAAATGGTGAAGGCGAGCTTCTACGGAAGAAGCCGAAATCCAGCGTTTCAAGTGCCAGAAGTGCGGCAGGCGTTTCTCTGAAGAACAGCAGAAGCTTTCGGCGCAGATGTGCGCCTCCCCGCTGAGAAGGTTGCTATGATCCCGTATTCGCCGAACGCGACCCTTAGTCCCTGGACTCCGGCAGGTAGTGTATGACGACGCGGTTTGCGTCGCCGAAATACTTTCTCATCACCCGCTGCACGTCTGCGGCGGTGACCACTTGCAGCCGTCCCAAATCCGTGTTGACGCGGGATGGATTATTCAGCACCACTGCCGCATACCCCAGTGCGCTGGCTTTGCCCGCGGGTGTCTCGCGCTCCCGCAGTTGAGCCGTGACCATCTGGTTCTTGGCCTTTTCCAGCTCGGCGGAGCCGACCGGCTGCTCCCGCAGCCGCTCTACTTCCGCCAGCAGCGAGCGTTCCGCATCCTCAGGCTTCTTGTCGCTTGCCAGCACCAGACGAAAGCTGAACAGGCTGATATCCTCGCGCAGATCGGCGTTGGAGGAGACCGAAGTTGCCAGTTGCTGCTCGTAAACCAGCGCCCGGTAAAGACGCGAGGATTCGCCGCCCGACAGGATCGTGTCAGCGATCCGGAGCGGGTAGGCTTCATCGCTCGCTGCAGGCGGGATAAGGTAGGTAGCCGCGATGGCCGGCAGCGGTACGTTGGTTCCCTGCTCGGTGTAGCGACGCTCGCGCGTCCGCTCCGGCTCGGCGACGCCCACACGCGGAAGCGGCCGGCTCACCTTCGGGATGCGCCCAAAGAACCGGTCGATCCACTGGTTGAGCTGCCTTGGCTCGAAGTCGCCGACCACGACAAGCGTGGCGTTATCCGGGCGGTAGTAGGTCGCGTGAAAGGCCTGGACCTCCTCCAACCTCGCGGCGTCAAGCTCTTCAATGTTGCCGATCCCCGGCCGTTTATAGGGATGCTGCGTGAAGGATCTCTGTTCAATCAGAAGACTCAGCTTGCCGTAGGGAGGCGCCAGGTAGCTTTGCCGGAATTCCTCTTTTACCACGTCGCGTTCGGAGGTGAAGTTCGGCTGGTCGATGTTGAGGGAGGCGAGGCGATCCGCTTCAGCCCAGATCAAAGTCTGCAGGTAGTTCGAGGGCACCACCTCATGGTAGACAGTCACGTCGTCGGCAGTGAAGGCGTTGTTGTAGCCGCCGACATCCTCGGTCAGGCGATCGAGCATCTCCGCCGGCATGTTCCGCGTGCTCTTGAACATCATGTGCTCGAACAGGTGGGCAAAACCGCTGCGCCCTTCCGGGTCGTCCTTGGATCCGACGTGGTACCAGATCTGAATCGCCACGGTGGGGCTGGAATGCTCCTCCACCGTGAGAACGCGGAGGCCGTTGGGCAGCATCCGGTCCCGGTATTTCAGCGGCGGCATCTTGAGCGGGGGCGCGGCTGAAAAGAGAGGGCCCGCCGCCGCCAGCACTGTCCACAGCAGCAGGACAAGTTGTCTTGGACGAATCACCGGCCTCTCCGGACGTGACGGCCGTGCCCCCGCGGTTTCAGACCCATCCAGTATTTCTAGCGCGGATTGGAACAGGTTTCAAGTGCGGGTCGCAAGACTCTCTAGTCGGGCTCCTCACACCGGGTGGCGAAAGATTTCTTGATTCCGTCGACCACCGCGGCCAAGATGCGGAAGTGATGGAGCCGAGTTCTGCTTCCACGGGTAAGAAACACTTGACAGCCTCGGGCAGACGCACTCCGGGTCCAGTGCTGCCCCGACTGCCAGTCCCGCGCACCGCCACTCCAAGAACGCGCCTGGGACGCTGGTTTGTGCACGGGCGGCAGCTTGACGAGCCGCAGCACGAATCGGCGCAGCCCTGGCACCGGGTGCTGTGGCTTACGGGGGTCGATTATTTTTCGACTCTCGGCTACCAGCCCGGAATCGCTCTGCTTGCCGCCGGCGCGCTTTCCCCGATCGCAACGGCCCTGCTGGTGGCCGTGACCCTGCTGGGCGCCCTGCCCGTCTACTCGCAGGTGGCCCGGCGCTCCTATGCCGGCCAAGGCTCCATCGCCATGCTTGAGAACCTGCTGCCCGGCTGGATTGGAAAGTTCTTTGTCCTGGTGCTGTTGGCTTTTGCAGCGACCGATTTTGTCATCACGATGACACTTTCGGCGGCCGACGCCGCTCAGCATGCCGTGGAAAATCCGTTCCTGCACCCCTCTCTTGGCGATCACCGTTTGCTGGTCACTCTTGTCCTATTGGCCCTGCTGGCGTCTGTCTTTCTGACCGGCTTGAGGGAAGCGATCGGGCTGGCGATGGCAGTCGCTGTTCCGTACCTGATCCTCAACGTGGTGGTCATTGTCCGTGGTTTTTTCGAGATTCTGCGCCACCCGGATTTGATCGGCCACTGGCGAATCGAGCTTCTGGCGCGCGGAGACTGGACCGCTCTGCTGATTACTTCCAGTCTGATCTTCCCCAAGCTCGCCCTCGGCATGAGCGGTTTTGAAACAGGAGTGGCCGTCATGCCTCTGATCTCTCCCAGCGGTTCCGATGCCGCACGCCCCTCACCGTCGGGCGTGGTCGCGGCGACGCGGCGACTGCTGCTGACGGCGGCGATGATCATGAGCGCCCTGCTGCTGGCCTCCAGCTTCGTCACCACTCTGCTCATTCCAGAACCTGCATTTGCCGATGGAGGAGCGGCTTCCGGACGCGCCATCGCCTATCTCGCCCACCAGATGCTCGGCAGCACACTCGGGTCCGTGTATGACGCCGCCACGATCGCCATTCTCTGGTTCGCCGGCGCTTCGGCGATGACCGGGTTGTTGAACCTTATTCCGAGATACTTGCCCCGTTTCGGCATGGCCCCGCGATGGACCTCCTATGCCAGACCTTTGGTGGCCACTCTCCTGGCAGTCGATTTCCTTATCACTTTTATTTTCGATGCCGATGTCGAGGCCCAGGGAGGAGCTTACGCAACGGGCGTGCTTGCCCTGATGCTCTCGGCTGCTGTCGCTGTGGCTCTGGCGTTCTGGCGGGAAGCGGGAGGTTCGCCGGCAGGTCCTGACCCGGCGGATGCCGCTGGAACCGGGGCCGACTCAGCCGCTCTCGAACCGAACACGACCCGCCGAAGCCGATGGCTCAGCCTCTATTTTTGGCTGGTGGCCGCCATCTTTGCTTTCATCCTTGTCGACAACGTGATCGAGCGCACCGACGGCGTGGTGATCGCCGGCGGTTTCATCGTAGCGATCCTCCTGTTGAGTGCCATCAGCCGATACCGCCGCTCCAAGGAACTGCGAGTCTCGGAATTGACCTTTGTTGACGACGAGTCTGCGAATTTCTGGGAGATGCTGGCGGGCAGGAAGGTCAACGCTGTTCCGCTTCGATTCTTTGATGCTTCAGCCCGAAGGCGCAAGCTGGAGGAGATTCGTCGCTACTATCAGGTGAGCGCGCCCGTGGCATTCATCCACGTCCACCTGATCGATAATCGCAGCGAGTTTCTGTCGCCGCTCCAGGTGAAGGTCAGGGCGGAAAACGGCCATTACCTGGTAGAGGTCTTCGGCGCCGTGGCTGTCGCCAACACGATCGCCTACATCAGCGAATTGATCGATCCTATCAGCTTGTTTCTCGGGCTCACCCGACAAAATCTGATGGTCCAGTCGCTCAAATATCTCTTCTGGGGAGAAGGGGAGATTGGACTTACGGTGTACGCCATTCTCGTCCGCTACTGGCATTGGACGCCCGAAGAGGATACTCGCCCCTTGATTTTCCTGATGAGTGAATGAAGAGGCTCCCGAACGGTTTTTGGAATGAATTCGTAGCGCAACTCACTCATCTGCGCCGGACCCTCCTGTTGCTTCTACGGCATGGCGCCCGCCAACACGATCGCCTGCATCAGCGAATTGATCGCAGCAGCTTGAGAAAATCCTCGCCGTATTGCGCAAGCTTTTTCTCCCCCACGCCGGACACGGCGAGCAACTCTGAGGGGTTTGCCGGCCGAAGCCGTGCCATTTCCATGAGGGACAAATCATTGAACACGATGTAAGCGGGGAGTCCCCGCGAATCTGCGATACGCCTGCGAAGCGCCTTCAGTTGCACCAAGAGCGCGGCGTCGCTGCCGGCCAGCGGCTCGGGCGAATCTGTCGGGCGAGACGCGGCGACGGCGGGAACTTTCGAGCGCCCGGGGCGGCACCAGGGAGCCGCCGGAGCAGCGCCCACGATGTCATGCTCCAGGCAGACATCGCACGATTGGCCGCACGAGTTGATTTTTTCGCCAAAGTACTTCAGCACCGATCGATGGCGGCACGCACGCTGTTCGGCAAGACGAAACATTTCGCGCGCCTGCCGGCGGTGCAGCGCCGCAACCGCCGGTTCCTCGGACTGATCGGCGAAACGGTCATAGCTGATCACATCGGCCCAGGAGTAAAAGAGCGCGCAGTCGCTGGGGGCTCCGTCACGCCCCGCCCGCCCGATTTCCTGATAGTAGCCTTCAATCGATCGTGGCATATCGCGGTGAATGACAAACCGGATGTTGGATTTGTCAATCCCCATTCCGAATGCGACCGTCGCCACGATGACCTCGGCGTCGTCGCTGCGAAAGGCGTCCTGAGTGCGTGTTCGCAAGCCGGAGTCCAGGCCGGCGTGGTAGGGCAGCGCCCGAACCCCGCAGCCGCGCAGAAATTCGGCGGTGGATTCCACCATCTTGCGGGAAAGGCAGTAGACGATTCCACTCTGCCCCCGGCGCGCCAGAATCAAACGCAGCAGCGCATCCCGCAGATTGTGGCTTCCTTCACCCCCCTTCTTGTAGGCGTACAGTCGCAGGTTGGGACGGTAGAAAGATCCGCGAAATTCAAGCGGCGCCACCATCGCCAACTGGCGGATGATGTCGCGGGTGACTTCGGCGGTTGCCGTGGCCGTCAAAGCCAGAACCGGAACGCCCCCGAAGCGGGTCTTCAAGCCCGCCAGATTGCGGTATGCAGGCCGGAAGTCATGGCCCCACTGGCTGATGCAGTGGGCTTCGTCCACCGCGATCAGCCGCAGGTCAACATGGGAGAGCGTCCCTCCAACCGATGCCTCGATTCCTTCGGGAGCGGCATAGACCACTTCGAACTTTCCGTTCCGAAGCGCCGCCACGCGCGCGCGCCGCTCGCCGGCAGAGAGACTGGAATTGAGGAACGTGGCCCGGATCCCAACGTCGCCCATGGCATCGACTTGATCTTTCATCAGGGAAATCAGCGGAGAGATCACCAGCGTGGTCCCTCCCAGGATGCGCGCCGGAATCTGGTAGGTCAGCGATTTTCCCGCCCCGGTCGGCATCACTCCAATGCAGTCGCGGCCTGCCAGCAGGGCATCAATGATCTCCTTCTGGCCGGGGCGAAACGAATCGTAGCCGAAAACCTTGTTCAGGATCTCAAGGGGGGAGACGGCATCCGGGTCCGCGGCGACGGTGCGGAGTTCACGGCTGATCCGCTTGAGCGTTTCCAGGCCGGCGCCGGTGAAGAGCTCCGGCTGCGCGCGCCAGAGTTGTCGCAGCACCTCCAACCGCCGGCCGCATTCCCGTCGCAGGGCGGGATCGGCAGGATCTCGAGACTGCCACAGATGATCCAGCCATTCCACCTCGCCGCGGACTTCCGCCTGCGTCGATAGACGCGGCGGCCCGACTTCAGGCGGCCTGATTTCACGAAGACCCATAGGTGGCTGTCAAATTCATTTTGCACCGGAAGGGCGCCTGGTGTCGCGTTCCAGCCATTTCCTGAAGGAATCGAAGCGGTAGCGACGCCCGAGAAAGTTTCGGATCAAAACCACGGCGTCCCGGGAGCCACCCGGAACGAGCACCGCCTCGCGATATCGGCGCGCATTCGCCTCGTCAAGCAGGCCCGACTTCTCGAACGAGGAGAACAGATCCTTAGCAATGACCAGCGACCACATGTAAGTGTAGTAAATTGCGGAATACCCGTTCAGGTGCCCGAAGCTTGCGTGCAGGTGCGTCCCGTCCACGGGCCGGAACTTGCTGTATCTGCCCTGCAACTGCACCGTCATTCCCGTCAGGTCAGCCGCCGCCGGATCCCCAAGCAGATGGTACTTGAGCGACATTGCCGCGTAAAACATCTGGTGCCTGACCGTGGCGCCCTTGCCAAATTCGTTTGCGGCGCGCATTCGCCCGACGGTTTCCGCCGGAATAGGCTGCCCCGTTTCCACGTGCCGCGCGAACATCTGCAGCGTCGTGACATCCCAGGCCCACTCTTCCAGCATCTGCGACGGCGCTTCCACAAAATCCCACTCGGTCGCGACGCCGCTGAATTCGACCCAGGGCTGATGCCCTCCCAGGATGTGATGCATCAGGTGGCCGAATTCATGAAACAGGGTGACCACATCGTCGTGCTCCAGGAGCGCCGGCCCGCTGGAGGTTTTCGGGTCGGGAAAATTGCAGACCAGCACTCCCTCGGGCAGTTGCCGCCCCCGGACTCCTTTGACCAAAGGGAACTGCGCGGCATGCTTGTACTTCCCTTCACGCGGATGCAAGTCCAGGTAAATGCGCCCCAGCTTCCTGCCGTCTGCGAGCACGTCATAGACATCGACATCCGGGTGCCACTTCGCGGCATCTTTCAGCGGAACGTACTCGACGCCGAAAAGCCTGGAGGTGATCGCAAGCAAACCGTCCCGTGTCCGGCCAAACTCAAAATAAGGCCGGACTTCCTGCGCGTTGAATGCAAACTGCTCGCGCTTGACCAGTTCCCCGTAGTAGGTACTCTCAGACTGGTCAACAAAAGCCGCATCCGGGGAGTCCTTCCTCTTCCGTTCCAGCAGGATCGCATAATCGCGGGCGGCCCGTTTCTCAGAAAGGCCGGCAATCCTGTCAATGAAGCTGCTGACATTGCGGGAGGAGCCGATCATTTTGTCTTCAGTGACATAATCGGCCCAGTTCCGGTACCCCAGCAGCATCGCCTTTTCCCGGCGTATCGCCAGCAACTGCTTCAGCGCCGCGTCGTTGGCGGGATAGCCCCGGGAGAGGTATTCCTTAAAGAGCGCCAGCCTGGCCGCTCCGTCTTTGGCGTAGGCGCGAAAAGGGATATAGTCTGGATAGTCGGTGGTGAGGGTGACTTTGCCGTCGGGCCCCGGGGGATGCGACTTTCTGAAATCATCCGGAAGTCCTTCCAGTTGGACCGGATCCAGGCGCACTTTCCTGACATCATCCCGAATGTTTTTGTCAAACAACTGGCCCACCTCGATCTCCTTGTTTGCCAGTTCCTTCAATCGCGCCCGTGTCGCCTCATCCTTGTCGACTCCGGCGCGCCGGAAGTCCCGCAGTTGCCGCTCCAGAAAACGCTTTGTCACCGCCTCAAGCCGGGATGTACCGACTGTCCGGATCGCATCATAGAGATTCCGGTTCAGGCTGAGCTCGGTGGCAAACGCGACGACTTCACGCTCGCAAACTTCCGCCGCCGTCCGCACCGGTTCTTCGGGATAAGCGTTAGCGTAGAGGTTGGCCCGAAGCGCTGCATTGGACAAGTGGATCGAGATCTCATTGTAAGGGGCCAGCGTGTTATCCACATTCCGCTCGCCCCGGATCGAAAGGAGCTTTTCGAGCAGTTCTTTGGAGGTTGAGATCTCCTGACGGCACTCCGCCGCAAAGGCGTCGGCGCCCGACGACAACGCGGCTCTCGGGACAGCCCCGTCCCCGGGGGCAACTGCCGGCGAATTTGCCTGCACGGTCAATAAGCCGGTGGACAGGTCAAGGGGGCCGCCGCCGGAGGTGGTTTGCGCCGCCGGGGAGCCGCCGGGCTTTCCAAGGTTCCTCTCTGCCATAAGTTCAGTATGGAATGCAAAATCAGTTGCTACAACACACAGGAACGCTACCGCAAGAAAAAAACCTGATCGGACCTTCAATGCGTTCAATGCGCCAAACCTCAAGTCTGAGTGGTCCCCTGACACGGAAATCGTATCCTGTTCCCACCGATGATCTCAACCGCTCATCTCAACCAACCTGGCCGGCGCCTTGTGAATTCGCAGGAGATGGTGAGGGGCCGCCCTATTCACAAACTCGAACTGCCTTCATCCCACTGCTCTTTCCCTGCCGTGCAGACCGCTGTTCTCATTCTGGGAAAAGCGGCTGACAAAAATCCCATTAAACACTTGCGCTATGGAAGAATAATCATCCGGACCGGGCAGATGCCCAATGTTTTCTTGTCGCCGCAGAACAGGCGGCGGGTCGCGGGAGCCTGCAGCGCTTATGAGAAATTCGCCCCTTTTGCCCATCTTCTTGATCGTGCTCGTCGACATCCTGGGGATGTCGATTATTCTGCCCCTGCTCCCCTTTTATGCAGAGAGTCTTGGCGCGACTCCGCTCGTCGTCGGTTTGCTGATTGCAACCTACGCCGCATGCACGCTGATTGCCGGGCCTCCGCTGGGCCGCATCTCAGACCGCATTGGACGCAGGCCGGTGCTCCTGGTCAGCCAGATGGGTACGCTGATCGGCTTTTTGATCCTCGCATTTGCCGGGTCGCTCTGGGTCGTCTTTATGGCACGGGTGATCGACGGCCTGACGGCGGGCAATCTGTCTCTGGCCCAGGCATACATTTCCGATGTCACTGAGCCGGAGAATCGCGCAAAGTCCTTCGGCATCATCGGCATCGCTTTTGGAATCGGATTTCTCATCGGGCCGGCGATCTCCGGCTTCTTGTCGCAGTTTGATTACCAGTATCCGGTCTTTGCCGCCGCCGCGCTCTCGGCAACAAGCATCGTGGCGACCTATTTTCTACTGCCGGCGTCAACGCATCTTCCTGTGCCGCGCCCCGGAGTGCCCGATGGCGCGCCTCCCCCGACCGGATCCCGGCTCGGCCTGCTGGAGTGGGGCAGCTACGTGCGGTACTTCCGCAGGCCGGAACTGGGCGTGCTGCTCTGGCAGTTTTCTCTCTTTGCATTTGCTTTCGCAACTTTCTTTTCGGGGTTCGCCCTTTTTGCCGAGCGTCGTTTCATGGTGAACGGCGCGCCATTTGGTCCCAAGCAGGTCGGCTATGTCTTCGCTTACGTTGGCCTGCTGGGCATTCTCATGCAGGGAGGCTTGCTTGGCAGGCTGGTGCGCCGGTTTGGAGAGCAAACGCTGATCTCTGCCGGAATGCTCTCCGCCACGCTGGGATACGCGTTTCTGGGATTCACCTATCGCGTACCGCAGCTACTGCTGGTCAGCGCCGTTTCCGCATTTGGAAACGGAGCACTCCGCCCCGCTCTCACCAGCTTGATCACACAAAGGGCGGCACGCCACGAACAGGGAGTTGTCCTCGGCCTGACACAGTCTCTCAATTCGGCGGCTCAGATTGTGGCGCCAATCGGCGTCGGGTTTCTGATTGATCACAGTCTGCTGACGACCTGGGCCTTGGTTGCCGCCGCGACCACCGCCGCAGGTTTCTTGGCAGGCACGGTATCTAAGGGTCCCCATGGGGCTGCGTATTGAGCCTCAGTCAGGAGGGGTCAAGTGGGAAGAGAGTCGCTATGGAGGGTAGGCAGCAGGCCCGCTGGACAACCCGAGAGAGGCGCAAATCTTTCCTGCGGTCTCCGGCGGCCTGCCCGTCAATTGACGATGTGGCCGTCCCGGTCAGTCGGGGGTGGAGCCGGAGAAGCGCTGGTAAGTTCGCGAATTTTCTCGTCCTCGGCGCGAACTTCGTCTTCCCAGGTCCGCTTCAGCTCATTGCTGGCCTTCTTGAACTCGGCCAGGCCTCTCCCCAGTGATTTCCCCAATTCCGGGAGTTTGCGGGGCCCAAAAACAATCAGGGCGATCAGGAAAATGACCAGAATCTCAGTAAAACCGAGAGAACCAAACATAGTCTATTGACCTCACATGCTCTAGTCTAGAGCATCCGGGGTTAACAGTCAAAGTATCATGATCTACTTTGGTCCTGCCGGCTGGAGCTATCGCGACTGGGAAGGGATTTTCTACCCGCACAGGAAAGGGAAGGCATTTGATCCGCTGGCTTTCGCCGCCCGGTATTTTGACACCATTGAAATCAACAGCTCCTTCTACCACCCTCCTGCCGCCTCGACTGCCGGCGCCTGGGCAAAGCGGATCTCGGAAAATCCCCGATTCAAATTCACCGCCAAGATCTGGCAGAAATTTACCCATGAGCGTCAGTATGCCGGGGCAGATCTGGATCTGTTCTTGAAGGGGATCGACCCGCTGGCCTCCTCCTCGAGACTGGGGGCCCTGCTTGTCCAGTTTCCCTGGTCCTTCAAGAATGAGAACGAGCCGCGCGACTACCTGGTGCAGCTGGTGCGCCGGTTTGACGGCTACCCGTTGGTGGTAGAACTCCGCCACGCCTCCTGGGACACGCCGGGCGTTTTTGAGCTGCTGCAATCCATGAACATCGGCTTTTGTAATATCGACCAGCCGGTCATCGGCAAATCGATGCGACCCTTGACCATCGTGACCTCATCGGTCGGCTATTTCCGCATGCACGGACGAAACTACGGAAACTGGTTCCGCGACGACGCCGACGTGAACGAACGCTACGACTATCTGTATGACTCGGAAGAGCTGCTGCAGGCGCGTGAACTGGTGGGAGCGATTGCAGAGAAATCCAGGGAGACCTACGTGATCCTGAACAACCACCGCAACGCCCAGGCGGCCAGCAACGCCCTGGAGCTGCAAAGTCTCGTGACAGGCAGGACGGTGGCGGCGCCGCAGACCCTGGTGCGGCATTACCCACGGCTGCAGCAGTACCTGGAGAGGGAAAAGGGACTCTTTGATTGCGGCTGAAGAAGCGGTGAGCCGCATGAAACGGAGCCTTCACTCCAGATATACGAGGACTTCATTTCCCTGCTGCGCCTGCAACAGCGTTGCGGCAGAGCTTTGCTGCGCCGCGATTTCAAAAAATCCGGCGCTCCCCACCAGCGCAAAAGGCTCGGCGGGCAGACCGTCCGAATAGCTGCGCACAATGCGATGGATTTCTTTTCCCGCCACGGAAAATTTCCTTGCTTTCCCAATCCCGGCCAGCTCGGCAGCGGAGATGCTGGTGATCAGGTTCCCAAACCTGTCAATGTGCAGCACCACTCCTCGAACGACTCCTGCGGCATCCCGGACCAACTTCGGAATCGTCAGCTTGACGTAGTCTGAGATAGCCTCGCCGAATTTGCCGATCTCGATGCCGCTGCCGATCCAGGCCGCGACCGGGCCAAAAATGTCCCGGCCGTGAAAAGTGTCGCTCACGGGGCGTCGAAAATAGTGCTCTGCCGTGATGGAAATGACCCGCTCCACCGTTTCGCTTTGGTAGATCAACGAGAAAACACCGTTGTCAGGGCCCACAAAATAATGGCCGGCCGCCGACACGATGAGGGCACGCCGGGCCGAACCCACCCCAGGATCGACAACCACCACGTGAATCGTGCGGGGAGGAAAAAAGGAATACGCGCAACGCAGCGTGAAGGCAGCTTCCGGTATGTCGTGGGACCGCACGTCGTGCGTGACATCGACGATGTCGGTATCCGGATTAACCGACAGGATGGCCCCTTTCATGGCCCCCACGAAGTATTCCCGAAGGCCAAAGTCGGTGATCAGGGTGATGAGCGGACGCATGGGACCGGAATCGACAACAAAAGGTCAATAATGCGCGACCCGTGAACTCTCAGCCATCGGTAAACTGCCGGCGCGGACGAGTCGATTAGCGGAGCGCTGAAGCTCGGAGTTGCCTTGCATCTCAACTCGTTATTCGTGATCCGGACGGTTCCATTTGCTCCAGACAGTCTAGGAGTCCATCTGAAAATTAGCAACAACCGCGTTGCGGACTTTCCGGACTCCAGACCCCAGGGGGCGGGTACCGGGCGCCACGCCTCAGCTCAGCGTGTCAATGGGGGCCGGGGTGTCCTCGAAAGTTGATGGCAGAAAAGCAACACGCTATACTGGATTTTGAGACCGCAAACACGCGCGCATGAATCCCGTTTACCTGGACAATTCAGCCACAACCCCGGTGGACCCTCTCGTGATGGAGTTCATGCTTCCATTCTTCACCCGGGAGTTCGGAAACGCTTCGTCAATCCACTCATTCGGCCAGCGCGCCCGGGCGGCCGTCGAAGAGGCTAGAGAACGGCTGGCCCGTTTGATCGGAGCAAATTCCGCTGAAGTTATTTTCACCAGCGGCGGAACCGAATCGGACAACACAGCGATTCGGGGAATCGCGCACCAATTCAAGGAGCGAGGGAACCACATCATCACCACACGCATTGAGCATCCCGCAGTGCTCGCTTCCTGCGCGGCACTGGAACAGGAAGGTTTTCAGGTCACCTATCTTTCCGTAGATTCTGCCGGAAGGGTCGATCTCCAGCAACTGGTCGATTCCATCACTAATAAGACAACGCTGATTTCAGTCATGCATGCCAACAATGAAATCGGGACCATGCAGCCCCTGGAAGAGATTTGCACCATGGCGCACGCGCGAGGAATTCGTGTCCACTCCGACTGCGTGCAGACGCTGGGGAAAGTCCCGG
The DNA here is from genome assembly GCA_016199665.1 of Acidobacteriota bacterium. Taxonomy (GTDB): domain Bacteria; phylum Acidobacteriota; class UBA6911; order JACQSX01; family JACQSX01; genus JACQSX01. The sequence goes on from JACQGG010000024.1 coordinate 18,402, forward strand.
TCGGCATGAAGACGCTTCCGGTTGATCTCGCTTCTTTTTCCGGGCACAAACTGCACGGCCCCAAGGGGATCGGGGCACTTTTCGTGCGCAAAGGCGTCCCGCTCAAACCTTTCATGGTGGGGGGGTCTCACGAACGCAAGCGCCGGGCCGGCACGGAAAACGTTGCTGGAATCGTTGGATTTGGAAAGGCCGCAGAACTGGCGCAGCAACACCTGCCGGACATGGCCACGCGTGTCCGGGGCCTGCGAGACCGGCTCCAGTCCCGGCTTACCGAGATTCCCGGCACGGCTCTGAACGGGCACCCGGAATTCCGCGTTCCGCACATTTGTAACCTCAGTTTTGAGGGTACTGAAGGCGAAGGACTGCTGATTTCGCTCGATCTGGAAGGCATTGCCGTTTCAACCGGCGCCGCCTGTTCTTCCGGTTCGCTGGAGCCCTCGCACGTTCTCCTCGCTCTCGGCCGTGACCGGCGCAGCGTCCAGGGATCTCTGCGATTCAGCCTCAGCCGCATGACGACTGGCCAGGACGTGGATCGCGTCCTGGAAGCGCTCCCCCGCATCGTCCAAAGAATACGCTCCATGGGTCCCTCTTATTCAGCCCCCTGATGGAATCCGGACCTCTCTACTCGGATCGACTCTTGGACCATTACCGCAATCCTCGCAATGTGGGAGTCCTGCCGCAGCCGGACGGGAGGGCCGAGCGGGAAAACACAGTCTGCGGCGATGTCCTGCAAGTATTTGTGAATTTGGAGAACGACGCGATCAAAGAAATCCGGTTCAAGGCTGAAGGATGTGTCCCGACGATTGCCCTGGCCTCCTACGCGACGGAATGGGCCGCCGGCAGAAAAGTGGGAGAAGTTCAGAAGTTAAGCCCTGCACAACTGGGTAATTCGCTGGGTCCGCTGCCCCAGCACAAGCTCCATGCAGCGCTGCTGGTGGTGGAAACACTCCGGGCGGCGATTACCGATTCATTCCTCAAGTGACTGCAGGCAGGACAGGACGGAGATCGTTCCCGGCCAAGGCTTTCCAAATTGTCTCCCGGGCTAAATCTTGCCCGGGCAAGTCAAGATTGACTGGAACCAGCAACCCTTTGTTTTTCAGAGTATTATAGGCTAATTAACTTATGGGGGCTTCGCCGGGTGGTGGTAAAGAGAATAGAAAGGCAGGAGATTATCCTGGCGGGCCGTCTCCAGCAGGAGTTCCATCTGCAGGCCGCTGCGATTAGCCCAACTTCGCCGGTCTGCTGACCAAAATGCTTTGTTGATGGGGGGTTACGTTTTTTTTCGTCACTACTGCGTTCCTTGGTGCCAGATCTTCACCGGCTTCATAACCTCCAGCGGA
>JACQGG010000166.1 GCA_016199665.1 Acidobacteriota bacterium
CGACTGAGGAAAGGCCGTAACCGGAAGTGAAAAGGCCGGCCGCATAACGGCCGACTAATTCTGTAACTCCCTGTCAACTCTGGATTCTCGCCGCTCTATGGTGAGAGGCACGAATTTCCTGCCCCTACTCGAATTTCCCTGCCTGGATTCTCGCCGCTCTATGGTGAGAGGCACGAATTTCCCCGCGAATTTCCCCTCGAATTTCCCGAATTTCCCGCTCTATGGTGAGAGGCACGGATTTCGCTTCGGATTTCGCTTCGGATTTCGCTTCTCGGCAACAGCCGCATTGCGCCGGCCTTTCAGCTTGGCAACGGGAACCCGATTCCCGGCATGCCGGGCATAAGCGGCTAACCGGGGCAGGTTTTGCTACACTCTTTGAGGCCCTTTTGGTACCGTGTCCGGCGAGCCGAAAGTTTGCAGGCCGCAATCCAGGCCGCAATCATGGTGTAGAATACGCGCACCAGGAGGGGGGCGGCGTTGGGGAGTCGCGGCCGAGATCGCGTCCTGCAGCGGCGATTGTAAAGTTGGACAGCAAGCGCAAGAGGACTGTGAGGGTTGCGGCGGGACGGCGCGCGTCTGTGCGTTGCTCCTGCTGGCCGATGGACTGGCATCGACTCGTCGTCGCGCCTGGATCTGCACGCCGTCGCGCCGCAACAAGTATGCAGCGTATTTCGGGTACGGGATAGTAGCTTTTTATGTCGCCCACTCGCGCAGCTTCCCGTCGCAAGAGCAAGATCAAAACGATGAAGGAAGGGCTTGTTGTTCGGGCGCAGATGGAACAGTATCCCTACGTCGACATCCGCACCCGGCATGCCCAGTTCGGCGCCGACCAGCCGGAGGAATTCAGCGGTTCCAACCGGGGGCCTATGCCGGTAGAACTGCTGCTGGGAGCCTATCTTGCGTCCGTGGCGATGCTGTCCTGGGTCGCCGCCAAGGAAATGGACTGTGAATTGGGCCAGATCAAACTTCAGGCGCGCGCCCAAATTGATCCCCGGGGTCTGTACGGATTGCGCAGGATCAAGAGGATGGTCCGGTCGGTTTCCCTGGAAGTGGGCATCGTGACCGATTCGGGCAATGCCACGCTGCCCGCCAGGCTTTCCCGCGTCGTTCACCGCAGGTGCCCAATCCGGGCGTTGCTTCAGGAATCTGGCGTCAAGCTGATCGATCGCTGGGAGATACTCCCGTCACACTTATAGAGGATGAAGCGATGTTTACCGAAAAGATTGAAGCAGACGATTTTCCCAAAATGCCGCCAAAATACCGGGAATTGTTGTTGAAAGTGCTCACCATTCAATGTGACAGCGAGTTGGGAGGACCCCATCTGTACGTGGAAAAGTGGATATTGAATGCGCCGACCGCCGAGGATCAGATGCTTCTGGCCAAAACCGCGGCGGAGGAAATCGACCATCACCGCAAGTTTGTAAAGGTCCTGCGGGAATTGGGGGTTGATCTGTCCCATCTGATTCATACGCGGTCTTCGGATCGAGTCCTGGAGATTTTCCATGAGCCGTTGGAGACCTGGGCCGATATGGGCACGTTTGGAACTTTTATTGACCGGGTGGGGGGCTACCATCTGGAGGACTTCTCCGATAGCAGCTATCTTCCCGTGGCGCGCATTATCCCCCGGATCCTGGAAGAGGAGAAGATGCATATTGCCCACGGCATTCGAATTCTTCGCCAGTTGTGCGAGACCGAAGAAGGAAAAGCGCAAGCGCAGCAATCGCTGGACAAGACATACCCGCGTGCTCTGGACATGTTCGGCCTGTCCGGTTCAAAGCGAAGTGAGGAATTCAAAGAGTGGGGGATCAAAAGGCGCACCAACGTGGAGGCCCGAACCGAATACATGGCTGAAGCCCGCGAGGTCATCTCCGGCCTCGGGTTAAAAGAGCCCGATCCGCTCAGAAACCGGCGCTATTTGTAACTCCCTGTGGCCTCGCTTATTCTTGACGGCTGCTGCCCTGAGGCATATTCTCTACAAAAACAGGCGCCCTTTTGATGGACCGGGAGGGGAGCCCGCTGCGCAATTCATACCCCCATGCAGTTTGCTGCGGGAGTCGGGTCTTTCGCAGCCGACCAACGCTGCCGGTAGTGGCGGCGCTGGGGGCGAAGGCGGCGTGAGAGAGAGGGTATCCATATGCCACGAAGAAAGCGACCGAGTGAAGCGAGCCAGTCCAGGAAACCGGTTGGGAAAGGAACTCCTCCTGACGATGACAGAGGAGCTCCGCCTGAGAGGGAGGAAGGCAGGCCTTGTCCCTGTCAGTGCAACGAGGTGGACACGGTCAGTGACCGGATCATTTTTGGAGGCCGCCAGATCTATTTCAACTTCAAGATACGAACCTTCTGCGGGATGGACCGGAAAAGAGGTCCGGACGGAGAACTTGCGCCGCCAGTCAGGCGGCCCTTCCCCCTTCCTGGCTCCGGCCTGGGCCCTCCGACAAGGTGCTACTGGACGATAAAGTTCTGGCGGGACCAGTCGGACGGAGAACCCCAATCCGACAATGTCTGGGTCGACAGAGTGGAGGTATACCCCGGCCTCGGTGTTCCCGTTCAGGAGGGGGTACCCCAGAATGCTGAGCTTCAGAGGAGCTACGTTGCCCCCTACGGATGCGAGTCAGCAGAGCTTCAAGTGTTCATAGAGATTGGCGACCGGCAGGGCGAGATCCTCAATTACTATTTTCCCTACAAATTCCGTGGTTGCCGATTCTGTCTTCAACCGCGCCAGGGGGGAGAGGGCGGCGAGTTCGGGGGGTAGTTACTTTCCGGTGCAAAATGACTTTGACCGCCACCGCAGAG
>JACQGG010000176.1 GCA_016199665.1 Acidobacteriota bacterium
CCCCTGACCCCTGACCCCTGTTTCCTCACAGCGCCGCCAGGGGGGGCTGAGACCCCCAGCGGTTACTTGTCAACGAGCTTGAGGCGAATCATCTCAACCCGCTCCGGGCGGTCCAGAAAATTATCGGGCCGAAAGCGGCGCAACCAGCAGCGGAACACACCAAATGCGGCGCCGATCAGTCCCGTACCGATTACGAAGACAAAGCTCAACACAAGGGACCCGACAACTGAATTGAGCAGGAGGCGAACTCCACCGCCTCTGGCTCGCGGCGTTTTCTTGTCAATAATCCATTTGACGGATGGCGTGTAGCGGATGGCTTCCAGCAAAGCCACTGCCCGTTCCTTGGGTATTCCCTCGGTCAGAGCCAGAACCGCACCGGCGCGCTTTGCGTACATTCCATGGTTCTTGTCCCTGACGTAGGCCTCGACTTGTTGGAAGCTCTGCAACGCCAGTGCCTGGGTCGGATATCCCAGCACAATCACGCGCTGGTCGCCGGAAGGATAGCGGCCGATGGCAGCCTGAACGCTCTTGTCCAGGCTCAGCAGCGGGCGTATCTCGCCAAGTCTGCCATCATCCGGAATCAGTTCCTTCACAAAAAACTGGACGGTATCGGGATTCAGTCCCTGGCGCGGAAGCATTTCCACCACTACGGGCAAGACCCCGTCATAGCCGACTTGTCCGGCCAGGTCCTGCGCCCAACGCTCCAGCGCCGCCGGGCCCCGAACAAGAAAAAAGTAGTTCCCTTTCCAGAAAGTCAGCGTATTGCCGGAACTCCTGGCGCCGTTGCCGATTGACGCCGGGACTGAGCCCGGTACAGGAGTGAGCGTGAAAAGGCCATACGCCCCAGGCGGATCAATCATCTCCAAGGCGTGCGCTTCGACCTGGGCGCGGGTATTCTTCAGCGTTTGCAGGGATGCCAGTCCAAAAGCTTTCAACCACTCGGGCGACAGTCCTGTGACGCGGCTGCCCTCTTCCGGGCCGGGCTGCAAATCCAACTTCGACTGAAAGCCCGCCAGCTTAAGAACCGGGACCGCCAAGGGCGGCGAGTTGCGCCCGGTGGATGGGGTGTTTGAAGCCGGAGAACTGCCCGGCCGTTGGAGGTCCGAGCCCTGAATCATGAGCCGCTCTTGGGCGACTGACGTTCTTGCCGCGCAGAAGAAGAGCGCCGCGACGAAGGCCCCAACCCATCGCCCGCCTCCCTGTGGAAGCCCTTCCCTAGACACAGCAGCCTCCAGGCCAAGGGTCGGCGCGCCAGTCTGCGGCACCGCTTTCAAGCCGGCAGTTTTCATCCGCGTCGTAAAACGCAAAGACTTGTGGGCTGCTTCACCGCCAACAGTTCGGGATCCTCCGCCTGTGCCAACGCTTCTCATATGGAAAGGTCAAACGGCTGAAGCGTTCTCTTTCCGGCAAGAGCCGCAAAAGCCCTTCCGTGTCGAGGCGCCTGCTCATCCAGCCAGTTGATAAGCGCGTTTCAGCCATGAAAGAACTTTCTGATTCAGGTCCTCAAGCCCAGCAATGTGAAACGTATAAACAAAACGCCCGGGAAAGGGCTGTGTCACCTTCAGGATCGTCGGGTCGGTCACATTTCTGTCGCCAACCAGTTCAACCAGCAGATGCCGTTTTCTCACCAGGATGGAACAAAACTGCGAACCACGGTGCAAGAGAATCCCGCTTTTCACCGAAGTCACGATGACCGGGCCGAATTTTTCGATCTGGTCCACGAGTTTGTTGAATAGCTTGCGCACCCTGGGCTCACTCTCTGCAAAGTGCTTTTCCAGCGGAAAACTCCCACACGTATGGACCTGACCCACGCGCGAAAACGATCGAGAGCATTCCGGGCACTGCCAGCCAGTTCCAGTCATGTGAGTCCGCTGTCTTTACCGTTTGGAAGGATATATGAACCGGAATTCCGGCGCAATGTCTGCAGCGCTGCGCGCTGCAATATTCAACGTCCGACGAACCCGATACCAGTATAGTGTCCAAGAATTAGCTGGACCGTCTCCTGTTGGCGATCCTGAGGCGCCACAACGGTTTTGCTGAGTATGTAATAGTCCAGCTATTTATGGGACACTACACTGGGAGCCTGCCTAAACATTAGATTTTCTTTGTTCATATCCGACCAGCCAACAAGCCGCGCAGCGGTGTGGAGAATTGCAACCGGGGGCGTCAGCCCCCGGTTTGCAGCGTCCCAACCTAACTCAGCAGAGCCGCGCAGCGGCGAAACAATACATCTGCTAGGGCAGACTCGGGAGGTTGGTGTAGATGATGTTTCCCCTGGAGTCGACGATGCGGTGGATCGCGCCCGCCGCCGGAGGGAGTGTGAGCGCCAGCGGCGCTGGAGGAGACCGATAGAGCCGGTAGCTCTCACCGTAGCGGCCCGTAACTCTCCGGATATAGGCGAGTGTTTCCGGATAGTTGGGAATTCCCCCAAGCCTTCTAACGATGTTCTCACCCGCGTTGTACGCGGCCAGCGTCAGTTTCAAGTCATTGTTGAAAGTGTCCAGGAGAAATCGGAGGTATCGGATTCCCCCTTCGATGTTTTGCTCCGGATGGAAGATGTTCCGGACGCCAAATCGCCTTGCGGTGCTGGGAATGAGCTGCATCAGTCCCACCGCCCCCCTGCGCGATACCGCGAGCGGGTTGAATCCGGATTCCACGGCGATCACGGCACGAACCAGGTCGGGATCGACCCCGTAGGCGGCGGCCTGCCCGGTGATGAAGCCGTCATAAGGAGAAACAGCAGGAGCAACAGCGGCCGCCGGCTGGGGACCGGCCGCCGCCGGATCTTCCTCCGGCTCAACCATGGGAACCCCGGCGATGTCGACGTGCCTCTGCAGAACGTTAAAGTATGTTCGCACTCCCTGCTCGTTTATGTAGGAGTGCACGGGCCGGGCGCTCACCGGCGCGATGGCGAGTGACCATAGGGCCAGCCGCGCAATGAGACGCAATCTGTGTTGAGCCGATTTGTGCAATGTGATCCCCAGTAAGAATCAGGAACTGCGAGAGAATGAGAAACTAAGCATCGCGGAGTTCTCTCGTTTCGTTTTTCATTTCTTCGCACCTAAGATGCCGGTACACGGAGAAAAGTCTAACCCTCCAGCGCGGTGCGCTCAATCACCCGGATACTTTCCTGGAGGGCCGTGCCGATCTGGTCGGGCGCTTTTCCTCCAGCTTCCGCCATCTCCGGTTTACCACCGCCGCCGCCGCGAATAATCGGAGCAATCTTTTTGATCAGCCGGGTCGCATCGAAGCGCTCGGCCAGGTTGGCGGTCACGGCGACCAAGAGCGATGCCTTGCCATCGTTTCGGCTGGCCAGGACAACGATTCCGGTCCCGATCCTGGATCGCAGGTACTCGGCCACCGCGCGCAATTGGCTGGCATCGAGATTTTCGAATTCCTTGGTAATGACGCGGACCCCTCCAATCTCAGGCGCATGCGCGAGCAGGGTGGCGGCGTCGGCGGTTGCCAACCTGACTTTTAGCTGGTCCACTTGCTTGAGTGTATCCTTCAGAGACTGGGCCAGCCGCTCTGCATGCTGCACCAGTTCCTTCCTGCCGCTCTTGAAAGTCTCGGCCAGGACGTCCAAGGTCGCTTCGTCTTCCAGGAAGCGCTCCAGCGCGGCCTCGCCTGTCACGGCCTCAATACGGCGAATGCCGGCCGCGATCCCGCTCTCGCTGACGATCTTGCAGAGCGCGATTTCGCCGGTCTGGCGCACGTGAGTTCCGCCGCACAGCTCCTGGCTGAAGTCGCCCACCGAGATCACGCGGACGCGCTGCGCGTATTTCTCGCCGAACAGCGCCATGGCGCCTGTCTGGAGCGCCTCCTCCAGATCCATTTCCGCCTTCTTTACGACGATGTCCTCGCGAATCTTCTCGTTGACCAGCCGCTCGATCTCACGCAACTCAGCCCTGGAAGTGGGCGCAAAGTGACTGAAGTCAAAGCGCAAGCGGTCCGGGGCAACCAGCGAACCGGCCTGCTTGATGTGACTGCCCAGTACTTCCCGCAAAGCGGCATGCAGCAAATGTGTGGCCGTGTGATTAAGCGCGGTCGACTGTCGCAGCCGCTCATTGACCGAACAGGTCACCCTCTCCCCGGACCGGATTGTGCCCAGATCGACGACGACCTTATGCACGATCAGGCCCGAAACCGGTTTCTTCACCGCCACAATCGAAGCGCTCGCTTCTTCCGTCTCGATCATCCCCTGGTCGGCGACCTGTCCTCCGGCTTCTGCGTAAAAGGGCGTCCGGTCGAGCAGCAACTCTCCCTCTTCTCCGGCCTTGAGTTCCGCGGTGATCTCTTCTTCTTTCAACAACGCCAGCACGCGCCCCGGCACGCGGCGGATCTGCTCGTAGCCGGTGAACTCGCATTGCAGTTCGCCCGCAAGTCTCTGGAGTACCGGCCGCAGCTGTCTTTCCGTCCCTTTCCAGCTTTGTCGCGCTCTATCCCGCTGTTTCTCGAGTTCTTCGTGAAACTCCTGTTCGCCAATCCGCAGTCCGTTCTCTTCCACAATCTCGCGCGCCAGATCGAAGGGAAATCCGTAGGTGTCGTATAACTTGAAGATTTCCCGGCCGCTGACCTCCCCGGAAGGTTCCTTTCGAGCACGCGCCGTCAATTCATCGATCAGTTTCAAGCCGTGATTCAGGGTGGAAGAGAATTTTTCTTCTTCGCTGCGGACCACCCGCGCGATGTACTCCCGGCTCTCTCTCAGTTCGGGGTAGACATCCTGCATGAGGGCGGCAACGAAACCGCACGCCTCAAAGAGAAAAGGGTCATCCCTCCCCAATTGCTTGCCGTGGCGGATGGCGCGTCGCAGGATCTTGCGCAGCACGTAACCGCGTCCCTCGTTGCCGGGGAGGACTCCGTCGGCCACCAGGAAAGTCGCGGCGCGGCCGTGATCCGCAATGATCTGGAGCGCCGTGTCCGTTTTTTCGCTTTCGCCGTATTCGCTGGAAGTCAGGCGCTCCGCTTCCCGGATAATCGGCCGGAAAAGATCCGTTTCATAGTTGCTGTGCTTGCCCTGCAGCACGCAGGCGAGCCGCTCCAGTCCGGCGCCGGTGTCGATCGAGGGCTTGGGCAAGGGGGTCACCTGCCCGGAGGAATCTCGATCGAACTGCATGAATACCAGGTTCCAGATTTCCACGAAACGGCCACATTCGCATGGAAATTCGCACCGATGCCCCAGGGGGCTGGCGCCGAAGTCGAAATGCAGTTCGGAGCAGGGGCCGCACGGGCCGGCATCGCCCATCGCCCAAAAGTTGTCCTTCTCGTCCATCCTGAAGATCCGCGTCTTCGGAACGCCGACCGTCCGGCCCCAGATCTGATAGGCCGGGTCGTCATCCTTGAAAACGGTCACCATCAGCCGATCCATCGGAATGGAATAAACCCGGGTCAGCAGTTCCCAGGCAAACGGGATTGCCTCTTGCTTGAAATAGTCGCCGAATGAGAAGTTGCCAAGCATTTCAAAGAAAGTGTGATGTCGCGGCGTTCTGCCAACCTGCTCCAGGTCATTGTGCTTGCCGCTGACGCGCATGCATTTCTGGCATGTGGCCGCGCGAAGGTAGTCGCGCTGCTCGATTCCAAGGAACACGTCCTTGAACTGATTCATGCCTGCGTTGGCAAAGAGAAGCGTAGGGTCGTTTTCGGGAATGAGCGAACTGCTCTTGACGAGACGATGATCTCGGGTCTCAAAATATTTCAAGAATTGCGCGCGCGTTTCGCGGCCGGTCATCCATTCACCCTTTGTTTCCTGCCTTCTTAAACAGTGTTCTTAACTCCCGCCGAACTTCGGCCGGCGAGTGTCCCAGCCGGAGCAGGCGCCGGAAGAGACGCTGAAGGTCAGTCATGGCAGAAGGCTGGCCGTGGCGCCTGACGTGTAAAGCGATCGCTTCCCGCAAAGCCTCGCCGCTGTCGGAGATTTCCGACAGAAGAGAATCTATGATCTTAGCATTAATTCCGCGGCGCTCTAAATCGCGCCGGATTCGGAGGTTGCCGTGGCAGCGGCGGCTCCGTCTCTGATGCGCCAGGGCCAGGGCGAAACGGTGGTCATCCAGATAGCTTTCGCCAACCAGAGCGCGGATCACCGCCCCGATGGCGCGCGTCAGGTCTCCCCGTGGAAACCCTTGCGGGTCGGCGCGGACCTTGCGGTAGAGTTTGCGACGGAGCTCTTGAACGCTGTGCTCACGCTGTCCCAGCAGCCGGAGCGCCAACTCGCGCAAAGCCTGCTCCAGCCCGCTTTTTTCAGGAGGCATCGATCGCTGCCGAGGAGGGCAGGACACCCCGGACTCGCAACTTGAGTTCCTCCGGGCTGGACGCATGAGCCAGCACTTCTTCCAGCGTGACGCGCCCCTGGTTGTAAAAGGCCAGGAGGGACTGGTCGAAGGTCTGCATGCCGTACTGGCTGCCCCCTGCGCTGAGCGCGCCGTGAATTTCCCGAGTTCGCTCCGGCTCCACAATGCAGTTTCGGATGAACTCGGTATTGATCAGCACTTCCACGGCCGGCAGGCGGCCGCTTCCCGATGCGGCGCGAATCAGGCGTTGAGAGAGAATCGCCCTCAGAACGGCGGCAAGCTGCATGCGAATCTGCCCCTGCTGGTGCGGCGGGAACAGCGAGATGATTCGGTTGATGGTTTCCGTGGCGTTCAGGGTGTGCAGGGTGCTGAGCACAAGATGGCCGGTTTCAGCCGCTTGCAGTGCGGTCTCGACCGTCTCGCGGTCGCGGATCTCTCCCACCATGATTACGTCGGGATCCTGGCGCATGGCGGCCCGAAGCGCTCCGGCAAAAGACTCGGTATCCTGGCGAATCTCCCGCTGGGTGATCAAACTCTTGCAGTCCTGATGAACAAATTCAATGGGATCTTCAATGGTCAGGATGTGCAGGGTGCGGGTGCGGTTGATGCGATCGATCAGGGCGGCCAAAGTCGTGGATTTTCCGCTGCTGGTCGTGCCGGTCACCAGGATCAGGCCGCGATTTTCCTCGCACAAGCCTTCCAGTACCGGCGGCAGGTTCAAGTCAGAAAGGGAAGGGATCGCCGCGGGATTGATGCGAAAAACCAAAGAAACGGCGCCCCGCTGAAAAAAGACGTTCACGCGGAATCGGCCGAGCTCCGGATGCTGGTACCCTACGTCCCGTTCGCTCTGTCTGGGGATCTGTTCTCTCTGGCCGCCGTGCAAAACCTGCTCCGCCAGCCGCAGGGTATCCTCCTGCGTGAGTTTTCCCGCCAGGGGCAAAGGGGTCAGTCTGCCGTCGATACGCAAGAAGGGACTGGCTCCCGCCTTCAAATGTAAGTCGGAAGCCCCGTGCTCGACGGCGCTGCGCAGAAGATCGTCCAGTTGCATCCGGTTTCACTTCAGGGCCGGCCGGGCGGAGTGCAGATAGACCGGGGTAAGCCAGCCAAACCGATCCTGCTTCCTCCCTTCCACGTAGTCAAAAAATTCGCTCTGGAGCGCCTCGGTCACCGGACCTCGCCTGCCGGGTCCTACCACGATCTGATCCACGGATCGAATGGGCGTGATCTCGGCGGCCGTGCCGGTAAAAAAGATCTCGTCAGCCAGGTAAAGGATTTCCCGAGGCAGCATCTCTTCTACAACGGAGTAACCGAGGTCTCTTGCCAGCGTGATCACAGTATCACGGGTGATGCCGGGAAGAATCGATGCCGCCAGCGGAGGCGTGTGAATAACCTTGTCAATGACGACAAAGAGATTCTCTCCGCTTCCTTCGCTGATATGGCCCTGCGAGTCCAGTGCGATTCCCTCCTGGTAGCCGTTGGCCACGGCTTCCATCTTGACCAGCTGCGAGTTGAGATAATTACCGCCCGCCTTGGCCAGAGCGGGCAGGGTGTTGGGAGCGAAGCGATTCCAGGAGGAGACGCAAACGTTGACTCCCTTTTCCAACGCTTCCGACCCCAGATATTTTCCCCACTCCCAGACGGCGATGTAAGCTTCCAGAGGGTTGCCAGTCGGGTTGACGCCGAATTGACCGCAGCCGCGGAAGATGACCGGACGGACATAACAACTTTTCAGGCTGTTGGCACGGATGGTCTCCAGAACCGCTTCCTGGAGCTGCTCGTGCGTATACGGACAATCCATGCGATAGACCTTGCAGGAATTCAGCAGCCGGCGAATGTGCGCTGGCAGGCGAAATACGGCGGAATCAGCCTCGGTCTGGTAACAGCGCATCCCTTCAAATACCGAAGAGCCGTAGTGGACCACATGTGACATCACATGCACGCTCGCATCGTTCCAGTTGATCATTTTGCCGTTGTGCCAGATCTTGAGGTCTGAATAGTCGGGCATCGACTGCTCCTTCGCAGAAAAGTGCATGGTACTTTAGAACGATACACCAAGTGCTTCGCTTCGGGCTAGCCCAAGTTCGTCACAGAGCCGCGCGCGCAAGCAAGCGGCGCGCTAACTCATTGAAATTCCGCGCCGCTCCCTGACGGTCGCGGTGTGGTGACGAACTTGGGCTGGTGACCCGTACGAAAGGCGCTGAAGCTGAACGCCCGTGCGGCGTTTCACTTCGCGTAATACCCGCGCCGCGTTCGAACACGGTACTGCAGCTCTTTTGACTGAAGGTTGGCAAGCTGCACGCGGATTTCGCGCCAGCTTCCATCGCGGGCCTTGTTGGTGGAAATGTAAGCGATGCGGTACTGGTTGCGCAATTCCTCGGCAACGCCGGCAAAAACCTTTTCCAGATCTTCCAGTTTCTCCGGATAGAAGACTTTGCCGCCGGTGGCCTCGGCAATATCCGCCATCTTCTCCGTCAGCTTTTCCTTTTCAGATTTCTTGATTCCAAAAAAGCCGCCGCTCCTGTCCAGCCCCTCATCCATGAATACAATCATGTAAACCTGGGCGTCACTCTCGCGGATCTTGGCCAGCAGCTCGTCGATCTTGTAATAACTGTCGCGATCATCTCCGTCTGTGAAGACCAGCAGCACTTTCTTCGCCTCTGAGCCCTCGTTCGCCTTTTCCACCCCCAGATAGATGGCGTCGTAAAGCGCCGTTCCACCGGAGGCGATCATGTTGTCAAGGGAATCACGAACATCGTCGAAGTCCCGGGTAAAGTTCTCCACCTGAAGGACCTGGTTATTGAATTCGATCAGAAACAGCTCATTGTCCGGGTTGCTCTTGTCTATAAACAGCTTGGCCGCTCGCACCACGAAGTCGAGCTTCTTTTTCATGCTGCCGCTGGTGTCCATGACCAGGCCGATACTGGAAGGGAGATCCACCTGGCCGAAGTTGGTGATGCTCTGCAATACCTTGTCTTCGTAAACTTGGAAGTTCTCCTGTTTCAAGCCGGGGACCAGTGTGCCGTCGCGATCGTGCACGGTCAGGTTGACCACCACTTGGTCGACGTCAACGCCGATGCGAAACCCCTGCTTTTCCTCGTTATCCTTGGCTTCGGCTGCCGCTCCCTCCGATTTCTCAAGTTGCGGCCTTTCCACCTTCTTCCGATCCCGGTCTTTCTCCTGGGCTCGAGCGGGATCCAGGGAGGCCAGGCCGGCCAGAGCAACAATGGCCCACAGGCTGAACCGTTTCATCAGCAGCAGCAAAATTGCGGGAGTGAGTCGAAATCCAGCCGTTGGCACAGACATCATCCTCAAACGGATGCTCCGTTGAACCCATTTTAGGAACGCAGGCAGGATGAAGTCAATGCAGGGCGGTGCACTTTATTTCCCTACACCCGCCTGTCGACTTCGCGGTAGTAATCGGGGCCTTTGAGCACATCTCGGGGCCGGCTGCCATCGGCCGGCCCGACGATGCCGTCCTTTTCCATCATGTCAATCAGACGGGCGGCGCGGCCATAGCCGATGCGAAAGCGCCGCTGAAGAAGTGAGGTGGACGCCTTGCCGATCTCCACCACGAACCGCGACGCCTCCTCGTACAGTTCATCATCCCAGGATTCGCCCGCTTCATCCTCCATTTCCGGCTGGACGTGTTCTTCCAGAATTTCCTCATGATAGTTGGGATCTCCCTGCTTGCGCAGGAAGGAGACGATGCTGTGAATCTCTTTCTCGCTCACGTATGCGCCATGGATGCGGATCAGGCGGGAGGTGCCGGGTGGGAGAAAAAGCATGTCTCCCAGGCCAAGAAGCTGCTCGGCTCCGTTGGCATCCAGAATGGTGCGGCTGTCGATTTTTGACGAGACTCGAAAGGAGATACGACTGGAGAAGTTGGCTTTGATCAGGCCGGTGATCACATCCACGCTGGGACGCTGTGTTGCCAGGATCAGGTGAATTCCGACGGCGCGCGCCATCTGCGCCAGCCGCGTAATGGACTCCTCGACTTCCTTGGCGGCGACCATCATCAGGTCCGCCAGTTCATCGATAATCACCACGATGTAAGGCATCCATTCGGCGGCATCCTCGTCCATGGGATCAAAGCGGCTGTTTTCCACCATGGCATTGTATTGATCGATGTTGCGCACTCCGAGGCTGGCCAGTTTCTTGTACCTGTTTTCCATTTCCGTAACGGCCCAACCCAGCGCGTTGGCGGCGCGCTTCGGGTCAGTCACAATGGGCGTGAGCAGGTGGGGGATCCCTTCGTAAACGCCCAGTTCCAGCCGCTTTGGATCGATCATGATGAACTTGACCTGCTGGGGAGTCCCCTTGTAGAGCATCGAGCAAACCATGGAATTGAGCGCCACACTCTTGCCCGATCCGGTCGCGCCGGCAATCAGCAAGTGAGGCATTTTTTTCAGATCGCTGACGTAGGTCTCGCCGTGGATCAGTTTCCCCAGGGCCAGAGTCAGCAGCGACTTGGAATGCTGGAATGCCTCGGAGGTGACGATCTCACGCAGGAAAATGGAGTCGCGCTTCAAATTGGGCACCTCGATGCCGACCGTGTTCTTGCCGGGGATGCGATCAATCCGGATTGATTCGGCCCGCAACGCCAAGCAAAGATCGTCCACAAGGTTGGTCAGCCGGCTGTATTTCACTCCCGCCTCCGGCTTGAATTCGTAGGTGGTGACCACCGGGCCTGGGTGTATTTGTTCGACGCGGCCCAGCACATCGAACTCGCCGCACTTCTGTGTCAGGTGGTCGGCCCGTTCCAGCAGCTTCTCCTCTTCAACAGTATTGTGTTCCGGGGCCAGTTGCAGGAAGTCGACCGTGGGAAGCTGGAAGTCGCCCGGATCGCGGTCAGGTCGGATGGCCCGGTCCGCCTTCTTCGGCTCAGCCGGTTTGACGGAAATAACCGGCGAAACCGACAAATTGCCCTCGTCGTGGCCGACTGCCGGTCTGGCTGCCTCGTCCGTCCTTTGGCTTTCGCGATTCACTGGAGCGGTGCGCGACTGCGCCGCGCCATCTTCCGGAACGGCGGCGGCGACTCGAGGTTTGCCGCTCTTTCTGCGGGGCCAGAGGCGGGGAATGGAAGCAAGCGAGACGGCGGGAAAACTGATGCAGGACGCCTTTTCGGCGAGCAGAGAAAGTGACAGGCAAGTGGCCAGCAAGAAGCCCAGCACCAGCCCCGCCATGAGGACAATCAGGCTGCCCGTCACGTTCAGATAAGGGACCATGACATGCTTGGTGAAGATTCCCAAGGTTCCGCCGGGAGTGAAATTGGCGACTTGAATCCAGCGCGGCCCCAGGAACTCAAGCAGGGTCGAGCCGCACAACAGTACCAGGAAAATGCCCGCCAGATGAATATGCAGCGCGTCGGTTTCACGCGAGCGTATCTTCTTGTAGCCGATCAAGGTCAGGAAGAGTGGAATAAAAAAGGCGGCGTAGCCCAGGAACTGAAACAAACCGTCGGCCATGTAGGCCCCGACCTTGCCAATGGAATTCTGGTACACCTCGCGCGTAGCGCTCACGTTCCACGAAGGGTCGAACGCGTCGTAGGTCACAAGGCAGATCAAGATGAGAAGAGACGCGGACCAGGTGAGAATTCCGAGCACCTCACTCGTGCGGTTTTTCTTCCAGGTTTGTGTGTTGGTCATCGAGCCACCCCTACTAAGCCTCCAAAATCACCGGCAGGATGATCGGCCGTTTTTGTGTTTGTTTGTAGAACAGCTTCTTGAGCGATTTTCGAAGCAGGTCCTTCAACAGCGTTTCGTCCTGTTTCTCCTCGATGGGTGTGTTTGCAACCAGCTCTCGGACGATCCCGCGCGCCTCCTCGAAGAATTCAGCCGACTCGTCGGCATGGAGAAAGCCCCGGCTGATAAGTTCCACCGGCCCCTGAAGTTTTCCGCTTCCGCGGTCAATCTTGAGAATGGCGACCACGAAGCCGTCCTCAGAAAGAAAGCGCCGGTCTTGCAGCACCATGTCGTGAATTTCCCCAGCCATCTCCTCATCGAGGAACCTGCGGCCGATGGGGAGCTTTTGCTGCAGGCGCGCTTCCTTCCCGGCAAGTCGAAGGCAATCCCCATCCTCCAGTATTCGGATGCGTTCTTCGGCGACCCCCACTCCCCGGGCGATTTCGGCGTGGAATTTCAGCTGTCGATACTCGCCGTGCACCGGGACGAAGAAATGGGGCCGGATCATGCTGATCATCAGCTTTTGTTCTTCCTGGCTGGCGTGGCCGGAGACATGAACGCGTTCCATACGCTCATCCAGAACGATGGCGCCGCGCTTGGAAAGGTGGTTGACGGTGTTGGAGATGCGCCGTTCGTTGCCGGGAATGACGCGTGTGGAAAGAATGACGATGTCCTCGGGCTCCACGTAAATACCCTTGAATTCGTTGACGGCCAGGCGCGAGAGAGCCGACATGGGTTCCCCCTGGCTGCCGGAAGAAAGGACCAGCACCTTTTCCAATGGCAGGAACTTGACCTCTGCTGGGCCGATGATCAACCCGTCGGCCGCCCGAAGGTATCCCAGCGACAGGCCGATATTGACGGCGTTGCTCATGCTGCGCCCGACGGGGGCCACTTTGCGGTCGAACTGCTGCGCCAGGTCAAGGAAGATCTGAATTCGGTGCAGGCTGGAGGCGAAGCACGAGGCCACCACCTTTTTTCGCGCGCGAAGAAATATTTCCTCCAAAGGCGAACGCAGCGACGCTTCCGAGGGGGTAAAACCGGTTCGTTCGCTGTTGGTGCTGTCCGACAACAGCAGGCGGACGCCCCGCTCGCCGTAATGGTTGAGTCGCGCAAAATCGGTCAGTTGGCCGTCAATTGGGGACTGATCGAATTTGAAATCGCCGGTGTGAACAATGACGCCCGCCGGGGTTTCAATGGCCAAAGCCATGGAATCAGGAATGGAGTGGGTGACGTGGATAAACTCCAGGTGAAAAGGACCCAGTTCGGTTCTGTCGCGGGCCTTGACCGTGTGCAGGTGGGCGGTGCTGATCAGCCCGTGCTCCCTCAGCTTTCCCGCCAGGAGCGCCAGAGTCAGCCGTGTGCCATAGATGGGAGCAGCGTGCTGCGGCAGCAGGTAGGGGATCCCGCCGATGTGGTCTTCATGTCCATGGGTCAGGATGATGCCCAGCAGTTGAAGGGAAGTTTCGCGCAGGTAGGTGAAATCGGGAGCAACAAAATCGACGCCCAGCAGATCGTCGCCCGGGAACATGATGCCCGCGTCGATCAGGATGCCCTGATTGCCGCTCCTCAGCAGCAGGGTATTCATGCCGAATTCACCCAGGCCGCCGAACGGAATGATGTCTACGTGTGGATCCTGCAAATGGTTACTCGATAGCTTCTCCCGCCCGAAGAAGGTAGTCTGCCGGCAGGCATTATACGGTCTTGCTCTTGGGATGTCGAGCGAAGAGTTGTCTCGCCGCGCAGTTTATCCCGCTTGACAGTTAAGTATCACTGGTGGCGACAGTGTAGCACCGCAGAAGTGGGACCGCAATTTCGGTTTAAGGATTTCGGTTTCAGGATCCCGATCTGAGGATTGGGGTTTCAGGTTTTCGATAACTTCGCTTCCAGAAAAATCTTTGCGAGAAGGAAACAGGATATCGCTGATATCTGTCAGTTTATTCGAGCCAAGTGTCCAGGCCGCCTGCCGGTTGTGTTGACTCGCGAGGAAGTTCAGAGAATCCTGTCGAG